>JAJZTU010000047.1 GCA_021848765.1 Bacillota bacterium | reverse complement strand
GCTATGGAGATTGCTGATGCAGCTCAAGACCTTCAAACTATGGCGGATAAACTTCGTAATATTGTGTCCTGTTTTAAGTTAGGTTAAGAGACGAGCCGGATGTTCATCCGGCTCGTCTCTTTCGTACGCCCTTTAAATTTCATTGGAATTGTTGGCAGCGCTACAAATTACCAGCTGAATTTTGGCAGGAAATTTGCTTGAATATATTGAAAAGTACAGCAAAAGGGAGGATGAAAAGGATGCAGGTAAAAAAATTAATGATGCCCAATCCTCAGCACATCTTTTGTAATCAAACCCTGAGAGAAGCTGCAGATATATATATTTCCTGCCAAGTGAATTGTACGCCTGTGCTTAATGACCACCAAAAGATTGTAGGGATACTTACTGTTTCCGATGTATTAAAGGCCTTGTATAATGGGGCGGGCATGGATACACCGGTGAAGGATGTAATGTCCACGGAATTACTCACTATTGATGAGGATACGAATTTTGAGGATGTTATCTGCAGCACGTCTGTAGAACGTTTACTGGTCTTGAACCGGGAACAAAAATTGATAGGTATTCTCAGTAGAATAGAGTTAATTAAAAAGGTTTTTGAGACTTTACAAGAAACCAGGAATGACTTGTCGATGATACTCGAAGCTGTGCATAATGCAATAATCGCTATTGACAGAAAGGGAATTATCAGGCTTTATAATCCTGCTGCGGAAAGAATCATCGGGGTGCCGCGGGTTGAAGCCCTGGGACAGCCTATAGAAAAGATTATACCAAACACAAAACTGCTGGACGTATTGCACCAAGAGAAAAGTAATTTTGGACAAAAATGGACTATTCATGATACGGTAGTAGTAGCTAACAGAAGTCCGGTTTATTACAAGGGAGAATTAATAGGGGCGGTTTCCGTTTTTCAGGATATTTCTGAGCTGGAAGCTGTTCAGCAACAACTGGACCAGGTCAGGGAACTGAATGCGGAATTGAAAAGTATTATTGAAACTTCTTATGATGGCATATTGGTAGTGGATTTGGACGGCAAAATCCTGCGGGGCAACAGCGGTTGTGAGAAAATATTAGGTGCCGGGTTATGCCAAAACATCCAACGAATCAGTGAGCTATCCGGCAACATTAAGGATGTATTGCAATCTATCATCAACAATTCCATCAACAGGCGTTGCTCAGTCACCGTAACTCATACAACTGATGACGGTAAAGAAATATTAATCACCGGAACACCTGATTTTAATGAAGATGTTGAAATAGCAAGAATAATTATCAACATTCGTGACATGACAGAGTTGAACATTTTACAAGAAGAGGTACAACGGAGTAAAGATGAAACTGCCCGTGTTGCGGAGGAATTGAAAGAATTACGGGCCAAACAGCTGGAAGTGGAAGGGGTCATTTCCAAAAGTACAGAGATGCGCCAGATAATGGAGCTGGCCTGTACAGTTGCCCGGGTAGATTCTACCGTGTTAATCACCGGGGAATCAGGGGCAGGGAAAGAAGTAGTTGCGAAAATTATCCACCAGGCAAGCAAACGCCAGGAAGGTCCCTTCATTAAGGTTAATTGTGGGGCAATTCCGGAAAATTTACTGGAATCGGAGCTTTTCGGCTATGAGAAGGGGGCTTTTACCGGCGCTAACAAGGAAGGGAAAATGGGGTTAATAGAAGTAGCTAATAACGGTACTTTGTTACTGGATGAAATAGGCGATCTTCCATTAAATCTCCAGGTAAAACTGCTGCGGGCTATTCAGGAAAGGGTTATTTACCGTATCGGCAGCGTTAAGCCAATTACTTTGAATGTACGGTTTATTGCCGCGACTAATAAGGATCTTCTGGCTATGAGTAAGGAAGGAAAGTTCCGGGAGGATCTGTATTATCGTTTGAATGTTGTCCCTATTCATATTCCTCCCCTCCGCAAAAGAAAAGCAGATATTTTGCCTTTAACTCTGCATTTTCTGGCGAAATTCAATAAATTATATAACTTGAATAAGCAAATTTTCCCGGAGGTTTTCCGTCATTTGGAAGAATATGATTGGCCCGGAAATGTACGTGAGCTGGAAAATATTATTGAGCGCGCTCTTGTTATGTACCTGGAACCTATGGTATTGCCCGAACACTTGCCGGGAAGTTTTCTGGGTACTGGTAAGGCTGCCAAAGTGGAGGTACGGGTAAAAGAAATAATCCAATTAAAGGAAGCCGGAGAAATAGTGGAAAGGGAACTGATTGCTAAAGCTATGGAAAGCTACCGTAGCTCACGTAAGGCTGCCGAGGCCCTGGGAGTTACCCATACTACTATTCTTCGTAAACTTAAACAATTTAATTTGGGGATAAATTGAGTGAATGATTAGTGCCAGGATGGAACATTTGAGTTCTAGCCTGGCACATTTTTGTTCCGGTTCAAAATGTTAAGGTTGTAAAGCAAAAAGTGAGGGTGTCATGGAATAGCGCCTTTAGTGTGGAATAAAAATATTCCGTTTTTGTGGCCAATTGACTCGAATTTTGGCGAAAAGCCAACCTGTAGTCGTTGGCACGCTAGTTGCTTAAATAATGTACATGACGGGTTTCACAGCTGTCCCTGTTACACCCAAAGCTTCATAGGAAGGGGGTGGAATTTTTGAATGTTTATTTAACTTTGACTTTAGTAGGAATCGGGTTCGGCGGAGCTTTTTTCTCCGGTCTTCTGGGCATAGGCGGTGCGATCATTTTGATTCCGCTGCTGATGTATGTTCCTAAAGCCTTGGGGGTTGGAGCGCTGGATATGCAGGCCATTACCGGTATGACCATGGTACAGGTTCTCTTTGCAGCTCTTTCCGGCTATTTTTTTCACAAAAAAAATAACACAGTATCTTCAAGCCTGGTAGTAACGATGGGTATAAGTATCATTATCGGTTCATTGTTGGGTTCTGTACTCTCCAAGTCCATGACAGGAGAGTGGTTAAAAGCTATTTTTGCCTTTCTGGCTGCGGTAGCTGCAGTGATGATGTTTATTCCCCGGAAAGAGGAAGAAAAGGTAGCTGCCGTGGCGATGGGGAACGGGGGAGAAGCAACGGCAATTTACTATGCTGATACAGTCAGCTTTAACAAACCACTGGCTGCGGTCATTGCTTTAATAGTAGGTATTTTGGCCGGTATGGTTGGCGCCGGCGGAGCCTTTATTTTGATTCCTCTGATGTTATATGTGCTCAAAATACCGACGCGTATAGCTGTTGGAAGTTCTCTGGCCATTATCCTTTTTTCTGCGGCAGCAGGAGCTGTAGGGAAACTATCTACCGGTCAAATCCCTCTTATGGATTCTATGGCGCTGGTTGTCGGGGCCATTCCAGGCGCTCAGTTTGGCGGTGTCTTTGGGAAGAGGGTGAAGGTGAAGACCCTGAGGCTTATGTTGGCAGTAATCATCTCTCTCACAGCCGTTAAAATGTGGCTGGAGATACTTGGATAGGCAGGAAGGGGGATTTTACTAAGGTTTTAATGGGGTTAACGAGTAATCTAATCTGAAAGGAGCAACCAGGATGTCAACAAGTAAGCAGATTCAAGCTAAGGTGGGGTTTTATCCCAATTGGTGGGCCAAAAATTATGGTATTACCTATGGTGAAAAGTATTATTACGATCTTGAATACCGGATTAATATATTCCAGAAACAACAACGAATCCTGTTTGAGCGTTTCGGCGACCTGGGAATGGGAAATGCAGACCCTGCACCCGAACCATTCATTGACTACGGAATGGTATTACTACCGGAGGTATTCGGTTGCAAGACAAAATTTTATGAGGATGCTCTTCCCTGGGCCATACCGGCCAACCTTTCCGAAGCTGATATTGAGAAACTGGAAGTACCGGATTTAACAACTGTTCATCCTATGACCGAGATTATTCGCCAGATGGATTACCTGGAAGAAAAGTACGGACGGGTAACGGGGAATATCAATACAACCGGTGTGCTGAATCTGGGGTTGAAAATTCGCGGTGATCAGTTATACATGGATTTTTATGAGAATCCTGACCTGGTGCACAAGGTCTTTAACCTGTGTACGGAAGCTATCATTCAACTGGCCAGGTATGTTAAAGGCCGCACCGGCACCCTGGCTTCTTCGGTAACACCCATGGCTCCGCCGGAAACTTATGTGCTGCCCAACTGTACAGTAATCCAGATTTCCAATGATACCTATGAAGAGTTTGTATTACCCTATGAATTACGCCTGGCAGAAGAACTGCAGCCTTTTGGCATTCATCATTGCGGTTTGGGTGATAATGCGCTGCCTGGCTATGCTAAGCTTAAAAACTTAGCCTTTTTAGAAGTGGGCCCCAAAACCAATCTTAAAACTTTGCGGCAATTGATGCCTGATTGTCTGCTTAATGCCCGGATCGACCCGGTCAGAATGCTTAACTGTACCGCTGAGGAGATTGCCCGGGATGTGCGGGATATCATCGACATGGGTGAACCCCTGGAAAAACTGTCCATTGATGCGGTTGGCTGTGATTACGGAACCCCGGATGAAAATGTGCGGGCTATGTTAGAAACAGCCAGGGAATACAGCGCCTGGAAGATGGCTCAGCGGTAATTTCCGGGAAATTCATGAATCACAAGGAGGAAGAGAAAATGAGCGTAGTACTGGAAGAAATCAAAAACGGAGTAATCAAACTTAAGCCGGCCATTGTGAAAGAGGCCTGTGAACGGGCTTTGGCGGAGGGGATTACCGCTCAAACCATCCTCAATGCAGGGCTGATTGCCGGTATGGCGGTTGTAGGCGAAAAATTTAAAAACAATCAGGTATTTGTACCTGAGGTATTAATGGCCTCCAAGGCTACCCACGCCGGGATGGATGTTTTGAAACCCATACTGGCTGAGTCAGCCGTTGAGCCGGTTGGCAAGTTTGTTCTGGGGACAGTGAAGGATGACCTGCATGACATTGGGAAGAATCTGGTAGGAATGATGTTGGAAGGATCCGGCTTTGAGGTGATTGACCTGGGTATAGATGTATCACCGGAGAAGTTTGTGAAAGCTGCCAAGGAGTACAATGCCAATATAGTGGGTATGTCATCGCTAATTACTTCAACTCTTCACTACCTGGGAGAAACCATTGCCGCTATGGAAAAGGCCGGATTGAGAGACAGCGTAAAGATCATGGTTGGTGGCGCACCCGTTACTGCGGAATACGCTAAACAAATCGGAGCGGACGGGTACGGCAAAGATGCCAGCGTGGCGGTAGAAGTAGCCTTGAAATTATTACAGCAATAGCAGAGATTTCTCTATAGCAATAGGAAAAATTATTTAGAGGATGTGAGCCAATGACCAGAACAGTCCTGCGGAGAGGAAGTTGTGAAGTTATTATGGGTCCGGGGATGCCTACGGTAATTATCGGCGAAAAAATTAATCCTACGGGTAGAAAAAAATTCGCCCAGGCCCTGTTAAACGGTGATTTGAGCCTGGTACGGGAAGATGCCCTGGCTCAGGTTGGCGCAGGCGCCGACATGCTGGATGTCAATGTGGGGGCTGCCGGGGTAAATGAAGTGGAATTGTTGCCAAAGGCAGTGAAATTGGTTTCCGAGGTGGTAGATGTACCATTATGTATTGATTCCAGCAATCCCGATGCCCTGGCGGCAGCGCTGGAAGTATATGAAGGGAAGGCCCTGGTCAATTCAGTTTGCGGTAAAGCAGCCTCTTTGGAAAAAGTACTGCCGGTGGTAAAAGCTTACGGGGCAGCGGTGGTCGGTTTGTGTATGGATGACCAGGGTATCCCCGGTGATGTGGACGGTCGCGTCAGAATAGCGGTGAAAATTTTGGAAAGGGCAGAACAACTGGGAATTCCCAGGGAAGATGTGCTTATTGACTGTCTGGCCATGACCGTTAGTTCCGACCATATGGCCGGCAGAGTGACTTTGGAGACTCTCGGGCGAATCAGCCGGGAATTAAAAGCTAATACCATTCTCGGGGCCAGCAATGTCTCCTTTGGGTTACCGGACCGGTGGTCCATCAATGCAGCTTATTTTTCCATGGCCATTCAGTCAGGTTTGACCAGCCTGATTATGGACCCTAACGCTCCGGGACTTCGTAGAATTGTTAAGGCAACAGATCTGTTAATGGGTTATGACGAATTTGCTATGAATTATTTAACCGATTACCGCCAATTCACGGAAAATGACTAGAACTGTCCCGGTGAAGACAGTGTACCTCAGAGGGGGACTGGATGTGGAACAGGTAACTATTACTTTTCAGCCAATGGATGTCAAACTTAGTGTACCGAAAGGTTCCGCTATCAGTGAGGCTGCAGTCTTTGCCGGAACGGAGCTGGAATTACTCTGCGGCGGCAGGGGTACTTGTGGTAAGTGCCGTGTACAACTACAAGGCCGGGGAGGGCAGTTGAGTCAGGCGGAAAAGGATTTGCTGACCGCGGATGAAATCGCAGCTGGCTGGCGTCTGGCCTGTCAAACCAGGGTAGAAGGCGATGTCACAGTCTTTTTGCCGAAAAAAAACGCTGATCAACTGAACAAGGGAGCCTTGGGACTGAAGGGATACGGGTCAAGAGTTGATCGGAGCTTAAATCCCTTGGTTAAGAAGGTTTGTGTTCAGATCCCCAAGCCGGATTTAATTAACCAAAAAAGCAGCTGGGACCGTTTGGTTTTAGTTTTGGAAAAACAGGGATATCAGGATCTGCACCCGTCTGATGCAGGGTTATCGCTATTAAGACAACTAGAGGACCTTTTATCAGCAGCAGATGGACAAGTTACGGCGGTTGTAGCAGGGAAACAGGTAGTTGCTGTAGAGCCTGGTAATACAGAGGAAAAATGCTTTGGACTGGCTTTGGATATTGGTACCACAACAGTGGCGGGCGCCTTGTATGATTTAAGAACCGGCGAACTTAAAGCCACGGCTTCAAGCGCAAATCCACAGCGGGTATATGGAGCCGATGTTATATCCAGGCTGGACTTTGCCCGGTCTGACCCTCAAAATACAGCGATATTGCAAGAAAAGGTAATTAGCGTGGTCAATGATATTATTGTTAAGTGCAGCCAGGATTCAAAACTGGGTCCTCAACAAATTTATCTGGTTACTGTAGTCGGCAATACCTGTATGCAGCACCTGTTCCTGGGTATCAATCCCCGGAATCTGGCTGCTGCCCCGTTCACTGCCGTAGTAAGCCATAGCCTGTTGCTGCCGGCTTCCGCTCTCAGGCTAAAAATTAATCCTGCCGGGTATATATTAACTTTACCTAATGTCAAGAGTTACCTGGGGGCCGATACCGTTGGGGTAATTTTGGCCACTGGCCTGCACAATAGTAAAAAGACACAGCTGGCCATTGACATAGGTACCAATGGGGAGATTGTTTTAAGTTACCGTGGACGTTTGTTGGCCTGTACCACTGCTGCCGGACCTGCCTTTGAAGGCGCCAGTATTTCATGTGGTATGCGGGCGGCAGAAGGTGCCATTGATAAAGTTAACATTACAGATAAAGTAATACTTTCAGTTCTCGGTAACGGACCTCCGGAAGGAATCTGCGGTTCAGGCCTGATTGATGCTGTGGCCCAGATGCTTCGGGTTGGTTTAATAGACAGCAGCGGATATCTGCTAAATGGGGATGAGGCCCGCAGGGTAGTGGGACCGGAGCTGGCAGAGCATTTGAGGGAGGTGGAAGGCGAAACTCATTTTATCTTGGGCTACAATCATCCGGGCAGGCCTGTTTATCTCAGTCAAGCCGATATCAGACAGGTCCAACTGGCTAAGGGAGCTATTGCTGCCGGCATAAATCTGCTTTTGAAGGAACTGAATTTAACCAAAGAAGATTTGGACGAAATCCTGCTGGCCGGCGCCTTTGGCAGTTATATTGACCGTAATAGCGCCCGGAGTATAGGTCTGATACCCTGGGTCTCCCTGGCCAGGATCATCTCTGTGGGCAACGCTGCCCAGGTTGGAGCCGTAGAAGTTTTGTTAAATCAGGATCTCCGGCACGAGAGCGAAAGAATTGTTAAACAGGTGGAATATGTGGAATTATCCGGCAGGGGGGATTTTCAGGAGTTTTTTGTAGAGGCAATGTATTTTCCCAATAATGGTGCTCTCAATGATTTAATCCGAATTAAATAATGTAAGGGAGGTTGAACAGGGTGAATGCATATGGAGCATGGATGTTCGGTTTAGCTATAGTATATACTGCCCTGTTAATCGGTTTCGGCTTTATTGCCCGGAGAAAGGCCCAGCAGGGAGAAGATTTCTTTGTCGGGGGCAGGCAATTCAACCGTTGGACTGTTGCTTTCTGTATTACCGGACTATTTTCAGGTTCCACTTTTATATCGATTCTGGAATTAGCCTACTTGAAGGGAGTTTCAGCAGCATGGTACGGTGTAGCCGAATTAACCCAAGTGTTACTCATTGCTTTCTTGGTAATCGGACCCTTTCGCAAGAAATCCCTCGTTACCATTTCCGGATTAATCGGTGACCGCTATGGACGGGATGCCAGAGGGATTGCGGGGGCCATTACAGCCTTTACTTTTCCCATGTGGTCTGTGGCGACTGCCCTGGCTTTTGCATCGGCAATGCATGCTCTTACAGGATTATCCCTAATGTGGTCTGTAGTAATCACGGCCCTGCTGCTCTGGGTTTACCTGCAGGCAGGAGGGATGTGGTCGGTAGCCTTTACGCAGACTGTGAACTTTTTCGCCTTTATGGCTATGTTTGCTGTAGGAATTTATGCCTTTTTGGTAAATCCGGGATTTGAAGGACTAGCGCAACTGGCCCAAAGTAAACCCCAGTTTTTTAATCCGGAGGGGGTAGGTTTACAGACAATCCTGGCCTGGTTCGGGACCTTCTGGGTTAATGTCCTGTTGGCACAGGCAGCTTTTCAGATGGCCTTGTCCTGCAAGAAGTGGAAGTTTACCACTTCCGTGCTGGACAGCAGGCGGACCTTAGGGTTGACAGGTTTTGCAGGCGCTGTTATCCTGCTGCTGGTAGTCCTCAGTCAGTTTAAATGGCTCTACTCCACCGGTCTCTTCGGTATGGTATCCTTTATTGCCGTTGTCGGGATGTGGTTGGCAATTATGGCCTTTATAGTCCCCGTAGAACAAAATACTGCAGACAGTATGGTGGGAATTGAGCCGGAAGTTCAGGCTTAAAAAAGTAAAATCATTATGTTGCCGCAGTCGAAAGGACTGCGGCAACAAGTCTAGATTAAATTATATTCTGCTCACAAAAGCAGATTCGGAAAGGAGCGACTGGAGGTTGAAGTCTAAAGCCAAGGTAAATATTATCTCCGGATTTTTGGGAGCAGGAAAAACCACAATGGTACTGAATATCCTGAAGGAACTGGGTAGTACTGAAAAAATAGCAGTTTTGGTAAACGAGTTTGGTCAGTTGGGGTTAGACGGCGAAGTGATTGGCAGAGAAACTTCTGAAGTTGTGGAACTTGCTCAGGGATGTATTTGTTGTTCTATTCAGGGGGACTTTGTACGGGCTGTTGAAAAGATCATTACTACTTTTAATCCGGTGCGAATCATAGTTGAACCAACGGGATTGGCAACTCCAGGTCAAATAGTAACGGCTTTCCGGGATCCGCTAATCAGGGACCAGGTAGATTTGCAGGGAATTATTACAGTAATTGATGCCTCGAATTTTTTTAGCGGTCTGATAGCGATGAAAGATTTATTTACCGGGCAGATACGCCTGGCCGGTATTGCGGTGGTGAACAAAACCGACCTGGTCCGGCCCGGTGAGCTGAATTGGCTGGAAGAATTAATCAGAAAGATCAATCCTGAGCTCAAACTTTTTTTTACTAAAGAGTGTAAACTGGACTTTGCACCCCTCCTTGATGTACCGGGTCCGGCGCCGGAAATACTTGCCGGGGAAGAAAAATTTATTGCTGATGTCCATTTTCAGACCTTTTCCTGGCATAGACCAGGTGTACTAAGCAAAGCAGCTCTGGGCGAGTTTATGGAGGCTCTGGGAAAAGGTACATTTGGCTCTGTAGTAAGGGCAAAGGGCCATTTTGTTTTGGCGGATGGCTGTTTAAAAATTGACTGGGTGCATGAACAGGTAAGTGTGAGGGAAACAACCTGCCGGGAGAACAGATTAAGTATAATCGGCCGGGATTTAAACAAGGAGCAGTTAGCGAAGGCATTGGATTTGTGTATTGGATTAGGTTAGGAACCAGGTCAGGTTTCTATGGGAGGGAATATAATGCCGGAAGCGGCAAACAGGATCTTGGTAATAGCCTGTAGTGTCTTCAGGGAACAAATGGAGTCTTTGGCTAACGGGTCGCACAGTTTTATTTATTTGGACCAAATACTTCACCGCACTCCGGAAAATTTGCGGGAGGAAATTCAAAAGGTCATCGCGGGGTCTCAAGAGTATTCCGTTCTGCTGTTAGGCTATGGGCTGTGCAGCAGGGCGATGGTCGGGCTGCGTGCGGGCGCTCATCAGATCATGGTCATTCCGAAAATGGATGACTGTATCGGAATATTCCTGGGCGCAAGGACTGACTATTACCGGGAATTGCGGAATCATCCCGGAACTTTCTACTTCACCAAGGGTTGGGTTGAAACAGCGAAAGACCCGTTAAAAGAATATCACCGTTGTGTTGCCGAGTACGGCGAAGAAATGGCTCTTTGGGCGGCCCGGGAAACCTTGAAACATTATCAGCGGGCGGCGCTGATTAAAACCTGTGGTCAGGATTTGGAAACCAGCAGGCGGTATGTCCAAGAATTTGCCCGGTTTTTTAACCTGCATTACGCAGAAATTGACGGTTCCCCGGACTATTTAAGAAAGTTGTTATTCGGGCCCTGGGACGGGGACTTTGTCGTTGTGGAAGGTGGCATACCGGTTGGTGAAGAATTATTTAAAGAATTATTTAGGCGATGATGTAATTTGCATAATTATTTGACATACATTGCTGAAGGACCACGGTGGGATAACCCTGCGTGGTCCTTTGTGCTAAGGTGACCAGGGCACATTTTTCCACTCCAGAGTAATATCTTGGCTAAACTAGCTTATTCAGCATTGATTGCATCAATGCATATCATTGCATTTTGATATTTTCCTAAATAGAAACTTTCGATTACGATATAGTTAAGAGGTGATTGCTTATGAAAAAGGATTTGATTGCTGAAAGAAAAATATGGCGGCGAATTTTGGCTTTCGGATTTATTTTGCTGCTGATAGCTTCCTGGTTTTTCCCGCCTTTAGGGTACTTTATGTTGTTTTGTATGTTGGCCGCCATGGTTATAGGAGTAATAAAAGGCCGCTACTGGTGCGATTGGTTATGTCCAAGAGGAGATTTTTACGACATCATTCTATCAAAATTGTCTCTTCAGAAACCTGTTCCCAAGTTTTTCAGAAGTGTGTATTTACGCATATTTATGATGATGGTTTTGATGACTGTACTTACTGTTAAACTAATCCCTGTATGGGGTGATTATTACGCAATGGGCAAACCTTTTGTATTAGTCCTGACCGTTACTACCATCGTTGGAATTATATTGGGAGTTATTTTTAATGAAAGAATCTGGTGCATGTTTTGTCCAATAGGTACAATGGCCAACTGGCTTGGCCGAGGTAAGCAATTATTGCAAATTAGCTCAGGTTGTAAGGAATGTGGGGCCTGTGCGAAAGTTTGCCGTATGCAAATTATTCCTCAGAATTACAAAACTAGTGGAGTAGTCACAGACGGTGACTGCTTAAAGTGTTCTTATTGTGTAAAAGTATGCCCTGTTAATGCATTATCTTTTGACAGCGACAATGTTTCTGACAGGATGTCCCAAAAGCGCGGACTTGAATCTTAGATATGAGTAGGTGATTTAATGGCAAACATTGTGATTCTGGGAGGTTCTTTTGGCGGTCTGACAGCAGTTTTTCAGCTCAGACGACGTCTCGGCAGGTCTCACAAGATAATCCTAATCGCAAATACTGAAGAATTTGTGTTCACTCCTTCATTGCCTTGGGTAGCTATGGGTTGGAAAAAGGCCCATAACATTGTATTCTCTGTCAGGGCAACTCTTGAGTCTATGGGTGTTGAGTTTATCAAAGCAAATGTAACTAATATTGACCCTTCTGCTCAAAACGTAACTGCAGGTGACGGGACAATAGCTTACGATTACCTTTGCATTGCTACCGGAGCAGATTTTGATTTTGAATCAGTGCCAGGTCTTGGGCCCGAAAAAGGTTATACCCATTCAATAGATAATTTAAAGAACGCCCTGAAAGCAAATCAGGCCTTACAAACATTTCTCGAAGAACCCGGGCCTGTCGTACTTGGGGCTACCCAAGGGGTAAGCTGTTTTGGTCCTGTCTATGAACTGGCATTTATGATGGACTATTTTTTGCGGAAACAAGGGATTAGAGATAAAGTCCCTATGTATTTCCTTACCTCAGAACCTTTCATCGGACATATGGGTGTAGGAGGGCTCGGCAGATCTCGTAAGGCTCTTGAAGATGAGTTTTATGAGCGGGATATTAACTTTCTTACTAACACAATTATTGAGAGGGTAACTCCTGACCAGGTGCTACTGCAGGACGGTAGGAAGATTCCTTATAAATATAGCATGATATTTCCTGCACTAAGAGGTGTTTCAGCCGTCAGAAACTGTCCGGGTCTTGCGAACGAAAAGGGATTTATCCCGGTAGACCAATTTCAACAGCACATTAAATATAATAATATTTACGCTGTCGGGGTGACGGTTGCCATTGCCCCCAAGGAAACAACACCTGTGCCAACAGCAGTGCCAAAAACAGGTTATATGTCAGAACAAATGGCCAAGATCGCTGCCTATAACATCTCGGCCAGAATTAAGGGTACAGAACTGAAATCATATAATCCGGAGGTCATTTGTATTCTTGACACAGGACAAAAAGGGTTCTTTATGGTTGCAAAACCGCTACTCCCTCCAAGAAATACCCGAATAGTTAAAGAAGGAAGATGGGCTCATTGGCTTAAGATAGTCTTGGAAAAATACCATATGTGGAAAATAAAACATGGAATGATTTAAACTAGTGATCGGAAAAACCTCTTGGATTGTCCAAGAGGCCTTTTGTTTAGTGGGTCCAATCAATAACTTCAACTCCTACTTTCTCTTCAATTAGCTTTTTAATTTTCTGTCCGAAGGGACAGGGATAGGAAATTGATGCCGGTGTCCCCTTAATTATACATGATGCTAATACAATTCGTTCGGCGCCTCTTTTCTTCATTTCCTGGGCACGGGAAATTGCTTTTTTACCAGGGCAACCTCCGCAGGTGTTAACCCCTATTACTTCTACCGGACCTACCTCTGCATAACCACCTTCGCCCTTTTGAGCGTTTACCAGGCAGGTAGTGGCAGGGCAATAATCCTCTGTTTGTAAACAACGGATAATACCTACTTTCACATTTATAGCCTCCTTTAAATTAAAATATATCAATTAAACTGCGGCTTTGTTGGTACTTATTGCACCGGTTTTTTTCGTATTTTTCGGCATTTCCAGAGATTCTTTTGGACAAGCAGCAACACACAGGCCGCATTGAGTGCAATTAGGTTCATTGATGTACGAATTCTGTGGTAATTCGCTTACCGAAATCCCCATGGGACAGGCCTTGTCACAAACACCGCAAGAAGTACAGTCATTCTTTTTTACCCTAAAAACGCCTGGATCGACTACTTTTAGAATTGTTCCCGTTGGACAGACGGCGCACCAGGATTTAGGACTGTACCAACCGAAGAGGAGCGCGCCAATAGTTGGGACAATGCATAAGAGGAATCCTGCCGCCAAAGCGCCTTTAGTAAAACCTACATAGGTAACCCGGGAAATAAGCACAATAAAGATCAAGGCGCTTACCCACCCTAAGTGCATCCATTTAGGCGCAGGTTTATTGAAGGTGATGGGGTTAACGAACCTTTCCATAAAAGCCGCTCTGGGACAAGCCCAACCGCAGAATCCCCTGGACCAGAAAAAGGCAGAGATAATCATCAGTGGGATCATGATTAGAGGAAGATAGGCGATTTTGGGCCAAACAAAAAAGAGGATAATGTTAAGAATTACAAACCCTAAGGCTAAAAAAATTTGCAGAGTAGCCCGCTTCTTTAATAAAGCCTTAACTTGTTCTTTCTTGGTCATGGTTTTTCCTCCCCTTAATATTTTTTTGACTTATAGTATAGGCGGAAAAACTTTATATTTCCAATACATAGTTATAATGATTTATATAGGTTATATCTATATGACCAAATATGGTAGGATGTCAATTAAAAAACCCGGCTACATTTACGGTAGTCGGGTTGAAATTACCGGTTATTCTGTTGTAGCGGGTGATTTTGTTGTGGCATATCTGCGCGTGTTTTGCTGCGCATTCGGTAAATTACAAAAAATACGCCAACTACAGCGAAGGTTCCGGTACTGAACCAAAGGGTGGTCTTTGTTCCAAAGCGGGAAAACAGAGAAAAGCCCATACGCCAAGCGGTACCAGCAATTAACACCGCCAATATTGCCCGTAAGGTAGTAGTTTGCACCAGTTTGCTGACCTTGCCTCCTGCTTGTGCTCCTAATACAGCTCCTGAGGCCAAAACTATGGCCAAAAGGAAAGGGATTTGTTCGGTACCCCACTTGCCAAAGAATCCGGCTAAGGCAGAAAGGAATGATATGGCCACTGAACTGCCTAAAGCAATACGGGTGGGGATGCGCAGGATATAAAGCATCAGGGGAATGAGGAGAAAGGCTCCCCCCTGGCCGATGATGCCCCCTAGCAGCCCTACAATCAAGCCAATGAGAACGGCTAGTGTTTTGCTGAAATGAACATCAGTGAGCTCAATTTCCTCATCATCATTTTGGATGGGAAAAAAGAGTAAAGCACTGGCCAGGAGGGCCAAGCCGGCGAAAATACCCAACATGGTATTGCCGGAGAGGTGTTTGGACCAGACCGAACCAATCAATGCTCCGGCTAAACTGCTTGAGCCCATAACCAGGACCAGGGATCGATGGACAAAGCGGTTGCGCCGGTGAATGAGCCAAGCGGAGAGGGAGCCGGCCAAACTTTGCACCATAGTAATACCGGCTACCATTTTCATGTTGAGAGCGGTTAGTCCCAGCAAAGGCGGAATATAGAGGAGGAGGGGTATCATAATGATCCCTCCACCGATTCCCAACAGTCCTGAAAAAAATCCTCCGGTTAGCCCCAGAATAAACAGGGTTGCCAAAAAGACAGGAGTCATTGGCTTCCACTCCTAACTAATTCTTTAGGGGATTACTTGGATGCGGCAAGCCGGATCTGTTACTATCTCACCGACGACCGCCACTACCGGGATCTGGGCTTGTTCCAAAGCAGTAAGCAACCGGTCGGCTTTTTCGGGTGGGACAGCGATTAGCAGTCCACCTGAGGTTTGAGCATCAGCCAGGACAAGCTGAGCTTCTTTGTTGATACTCACATCCCAAACAATATCGTTTAGGAGATATTCCAGGTTCCTATGGGTTCCACCGGGTGCAATCCCCTGGGCAATGAGTTTCCAGGCTTCAGGCAATACAGGTACTTGGCTTAACCTGATTTTTGCCCCTGCGCCGCTGCCCTTGGCCATTTCGTGCAAGTGGCCCAGGAAGCCGAATCCGGTAATGTCGGTGCAGGCGTTAACTCCGACTTCTACCATCGCTTCAGCCGCAGCCTTGTTCAGGGTGCTCATAACCTCCACTGCTTTGTCCACGGTCTCCCGGGAGACTATCCCACGCTTGATAGCTGTAGTGATGATGCCAATACCCAGGGGCTTAGTCAACACTAAA
>JAJZTU010000364.1 GCA_021848765.1 Bacillota bacterium | reverse complement strand
TGAGGAGGCTCAAACGAGTATCCGACCTGGCCAGTTCGGCGATATGTTTCTTGAAGCTCCCGCCTCTTAGCGTATGCGTAGGCGGGAGAGGTTCACCAACCCGATGGTAGGTATAGGCTTTAGCCCCGTAGCGTTCCGCTGATTTTATATTGGCCCAAACCAAACGGAACCCGTCGATTGCTCCGTCGGGAACACTAAACGCCCTGACAATTTGCGGGGTTAAATTAGGTTCCAGGGCCAGCGCTTCTGCAGGAGCAATCTCTTGCACCGGAATGCCGGCCGCTGTGCAGGCTTTTTGCCAGGTTTCCACGTAAACCGGGTCATCTTGGGGTAACTGGATGAACAGCCCTTCTATATCCTCCACACAACATTTCCCAATCCGGCGTAAAACCCGGTTTTCCGCAATACACGCCTGGGCCGACTCAGGGTCATTTACCGCATAGCGGGCTCCACTGTGCAGCAGTCCGTGAAATCGCGAGCTGGTACCATGAGCCAGGTCATACTGTTCAACTAAGATCGCCGGAATCCCCCGCATTGCCAAGTCCCGTAAAATACCGGTACCCGTAGCCCCGCCGCCAATCACCACCACCTGTGTGCTTTCCATAAAAAACACCTCGTTTTCAGTTCAGAGTTTTTATATGAAACAAAAACCACGTTGAAAAACACTTCAGCCTTAAGCCAAGTGTTTTGCACGTGGTTGTTCTCATTTCTCCTTCCACAATTATCAAGTTTTCACCGGATTATAAATCCCATAATAGCCGCCTGCTGGTGGTTATGGCATGAAAGCCTGTAGCCAATACTTGTCTCACATCTTCCTCTGTTCTGATCAAACCACCTGCAATGGTGGGAATCCCCAGTTCACCATTTAGCACATCTAAATAATTATTTCCACTATTCAATTACTGTCTATTCTTCATCCTTTTCCCAGTTCATAGTCCTTCTGACTGCTTTTTGCCATCCTTTATAGAGTTTTTCTCCGGTTTCCTTCTGCATTTTCGGGGTAAAACGGGCATCAACCTGCCAATTGTTTTTGATTTCAGCCTTGTTCCAGAAACCTACCGCTAAACCTGCCAGATAAGCAGCCCCTAAAGCTGTAGTCTCAATTACTTGCGGGCGTTCCACATTAACCCCCAAAATATCGGCCTGGAATTGCATGAGCAGGTTATTGGCCGCTGCACCGCCATCCACACGCAGGGCCTGTAATTTGATTTCCGAGTCGGTTTCCATTGCGGTTAACACATCTTTGGTCTGGTAAGCTAAAGAATCAATAGTTGCTCTGATTAGATGGTTCTTGGTGCTCCCCCGGGTCAGTCCAAAGATGGCTCCTCTGGCATACATATCCCAGTAGGGGGCGCCTAAACCGGCAAAAGCCGGTACCACATAAACTCCGTCAGTACCCTCTACCTTACTGGCGTAATATTCAGAGTCAACTGCGGTATCCAATATTTTCAGTCCGTCCCTTAACCATTGAATTGCTGCTCCGGCAATGAAAATACTTCCTTCCAAAGCATATTCCACTTTACCGTCCAGTCCCCAGGCAATAGTCGTTAACAGCCCGCTGTTTGATTTTACTGCCTTTTCCCCGGTATTCATCAGCATGAAACAACCGGTGCCATAAGTATTCTTTGCCATACCCGCTTCAAAGCAAGTCTGGCCGAATAACGCCGCCTGCTGATCCCCGGCTACCCCGGCAATAGGCACTTCTTCACCGAAAAATTCGGGTGCGTGAGTGTAACCGTAGATTTCACTGGATGCTTTCACTTCGGGCAGCATGGTGGCGGGGATATTGAGGGCATCGAGAAGCTCCTGATCCCATTTTAAATCATAAATGTTATAGATTAAAGTCCGGGAGGCATTGGAATAATCAGTAACATGGACGGTACCCCCGGTCAGCTTCCAAATCAACCAGGTATCAATGGTTCCAAAGAGCAGCTCGCCCTTTTCCGCCTTTTCCCGCGCTCCTTCTGCATTATCGAGAATCCACTTGATTTTGGTGCCTGAGAAATAAGCATCTACCACCAAACCGGTTTTGGCCCGAATGGTTTCTTCCAGGCCCCGGGATTTCAATTCGTCGCAAATACCGGCGCTGCGGCGGCACTGCCAAACAATAGCATTATATAGCGGCTTGCCGGTGTTTTTGTCCCACACCACAGTAGTTTCCCGTTGATTGGTAATCCCGATGGAAGCAATTTCCCCGGCCTTAATTCCGGTTTGACCCAAAACTTCACCGATTACACCCAAAATTGAACCCCAAATTTCGGTGGGGTCATGCTCCACCCAGCCCGGCTGAGGATAAATTTGGCGGAATTCCTTTTGGGCTACTCCTATAATTTTGGCTTGTTTGTCAAACAAGATCGCCCTTGAACTGGTGGTACCCTGATCGAGAGATAAAACGTACTTTTTCTCCATGCTTTCTTCCTCCCTAATTTTGCGTTACTTTTTTAAATTGTAAAATTAGTTAAAAAACAGGATTTTATAGAGCTGAGCTCCCAGGATACCGCCGATAACGGGGCCGACAACCGGAATCCAGGCAGCCCTTTGGTGAATTCGTTTGCTCCAATGGCCAAAATGCCGAATACCAATACCATTGTACCAAAAACTTCACTAATCATGTTAGCCGCTGTGTTTGGAATGGCAGGGCCGGTGGAACTTTCCTCCTCATCGTCAATATGTATTTTATTCTTTGATGAATATCCGCCACATGAGAGCCTTTGTGCATCCGAAGTGTTGGCAAAAAAGTGGCTATCTGTTATATTGAAAGCAGTAATCAATATCTACTTTAATCCTCCGGTCCCCCGGGGTGATCGGATTACGGCCATTAACAGCACGGAGGGTATTATGACTGCCTATAAAGTATATTTTTTAGCTAAAGTAGAGTTTTTTTCAGAATTAAATACCCAGGAA
>JAJZTU010000363.1 GCA_021848765.1 Bacillota bacterium | reverse complement strand
GGTTTCCCGGTTGGTATAAAAGTCCATACCCTTGGCTAAGCGGGAAGTATTCTGCAGCACCCGCCTTAATTCATCCTGTATGGCCTCTGCCAAGGCTTTCCCGCCCTCCTGTCCGGACTGGTAGAAGGTTTGGGCCCCGGTATACCTGGCTGACGGAAAACTGTTGACATGAATACTCACATAAACCTCAGCTCCCCGTTCATTAGCAATTTCTACCCTGCGTTTCAGATCCTGGCGCTTTTTAGCCAAAAGGCCCCTAACCTCAGGGTCACTGAGGTCAGTATCAGTATCCCTGGTGAGAATCACCGCAGCCCCTGACTGGCTTAAGACCAGTCCCAGGCGTTTGGCGACCTCCAGAGTAATGTCCTTCTCCAGGGTTCCATTGTTTCCCACTGCCCCGGGGTCCACCCCCCCATGCCCTGGATCAATGACTATGACCCTATCTTTAAGGACTGGGGCCATCGCCAGTACCGCCCCCTGGACCACCTGTTCCTGCCAAAGATTGACCCCCAGAGCTGCTAAGCAAACCAGCAGAAGCAGGAAAACTATATTCCTCTTCTGCAGCCGCCAGGCCCCTACCACAATGTAGCGCAAGGGCTTTCCCCCCTCCTATGGTCTCCCTTTTAGGCTATGCCACTTTGGACAAAAATATAACACCGGTCAGGGGGGAACCTTTGCCCAGCAAATAAAAAACAGGAAGTCCTGTGATGTCCTTCCTGTTTCCGGTACTTATCAGCAATATTCTATTACCGATTCCTGCACTTTCCAAAAGCCGTTGCAGTCCCAAATCCTAACGCTTGGAGAACTGAGAAGCCTTCCGGGCTTTCTTCAAGCCGTACTTTCTTCTTTCCTTCATCCGGGGGTCACGGGTAAGGAAACCAGCTCTCTTCAAAGCAGGCCGCAGGGTACTGTCAGCTTTAAGCAGAGCGCGGGCAATGCCCAGCCGCACAGCGCCGGCTTGACCGGTGGTACCGCCACCATGAACACGGGCCAAAATATCGAACTTGCCAATAGCCTGAGTAAGGTCTAAAGGCTGCTTAACAATCATCTCCAGGGTCTTTTTACCGAAATAAGCACTGAGATCCTTTTGATTAACTACAATTTTACCTTCACCAGGTACGAGACGCACCCGGGCAACAGCGTTTTTCCTTCTTCCAGTTCCTTGAAATTGCACTTGAGCCACTATTCTTCCTCCCTTCGCCACAAATTAACTTTGGATTTCCCACACCTCAGGCTTCTGAGCCTGGTGGGGATGTTCAGTACCACGATAGACCTTGAGCTTCATGCCCATGGCATTGCCCAACTTGTTCTTTGGCAGCATGCCTTTAATTGCTTCTTCCAAAGCTAATTCAGGCTTAGTTTGGAGCAAGGTTCTATAGTCAGTCAGCTTAACCCCGCCGGGGTATCCGGAATGACGGAAATGCATTTTCTGATCCAACTTCTTGCCTGTTAGAACTACCTTTTCAGCATTAATAACAATAACGTGGTCTCCGGTATCTACATGGGGAGTAAAGATAGGCTTATGCTTCCCCCGTAGCAGCCGGGCGGCCTCGGTAGCCAGTCTACCTAAAGTTTTACCTTCAGCATCCAGGATGTACCATTTGCGCTGTACCTCCTGGGGTTTAGCCATAAACGTGGACATTGCTTTCCCTCCTAACAATCATGCAACCTGCGATCCCTATTCTGAAGACTGGTGTATCAACTTCAGTGGAAATCAATAATACTCGATAAAAAATAGGTATTTAGATCCAACTCCGGGGCTCTGGAGTTGTAAATCATCAAACCATAAAATTATTCTAATACATCCAAAACTGGATGTCAAGCTTTTTCCTTTTACAGTGTTCTCTACCCCGTGATTCTCTAGTCCGGATATTCAATGTACTCCAGGCATAGTCCCTGCGGAGGAGCTGTTGGCCCTGCCATAATCCGGTTTCCGGAGGCTATAATTTCAGGGATATCCTCCGGCTTTAACTTCCCTTTACCTACCTCCAGCACTGTGCCTGCTATTATCCTCACCATATTATACAGAAACCCGTTGCCGCGAAGTTTGATGATGATTAGGGGGCCTTGTTGTTCCAGTCCGCTCTCGAAGATGGTTCGAGTGTTGCTTTTTACTGTGGAACCGACAGCCTTGAAAGCAGCGAAATCATGGGTCCCGACAACTCCCTTTAGGGCCTCGGCCATGGATTCTACTCTAAGCCTTTGGGGGACGAAGTAGGCGTAACGGTGGTGAAAGGCTGAAGGGATTCTGGCGTTATAAATTGTGTAAGTATAGGTCTTAGCCGTAGCATCAAATTGCGCGTGAAAGTCCAGGGGCACCTCTGCCGCTGCACGGACCACAATGTCCGGGGGGATTCCCCCCGAATTGGTAGCTAGCGGTAACTTGTCAACCGGAATGGTCCAGTTGGTCCGGAAATTGAACACTTGCCCACGGGCATGGACCCCGGCATCGGTCCGGCTGGCTCCAATGATGGTCGCCTGTTCTCCGGAGAGTCCACTCAACAGCTCTTCCATGACCCCCTGGACAGTAGGCAGGGCAGGGTTATTTTGGTTCTGAAACCCGTGGTAACCGGTCCCGTCGTATTCAATTGTTACCTTGATGTTGCGCATAGATTATTCCTCCACCACAACAAACTTCCCGGACCAATTCCTATGATAACTAACAATGAAACTAACTATGATAACTCACTATGACTGCTATGGCAACCTATAGCAAATACAGACAACAACTACCCATGTGCAATTACTGCCACCAGTACGCCGGCACAAAACATCACCGCTACCGTATCCCTGACCTCCCACTTAAGCTGCCGCATGCGGGTTCTGCCTTGGCCACCCCGATAGCAGCGGGCTTCCATGGCCAAGGCCAGTTGGTCGGCCCTGCGAAAAGCGCTGAGGAACAGGGGAATCAGTACCGGGAGATAAGCC
>JAJZTU010000362.1 GCA_021848765.1 Bacillota bacterium | reverse complement strand
AAACTCTTATCCAGAGAGGCGGAGGGACTGGCCCAATGAAGCCCGGCAACCGGCCCTGATTTCAGGGTGTCGGTGCCAATTCCTGTAGGGTATTTCACCCTAACAGATGAGAGGGGCTGTAATTCCAACTCTTCATCTGTGAAGAGTTTTTTTGTTGACTTTTACGACACCCGGGGTTGACTCCGGACTCCAATACATAAAAGGGGAGGACTTGTAATGAAACTTGAAACGAGATTAGTACAGACAGGGGTAAAGTGGGACAAAAGGACTGGATCGGTCAGTATGCCGATTTATCAAAGTGCTACTTTTCAGCACCCGCGCCTGGGGGAAAGTACCGGGTTTGATTACTCCCGTTCCGGCAATCCGACCAGACAGGTGTTGGAGGAAGCTATCGCTACAGCTGAGGGCGGTCAGCGGGGATTTGCGTTTTCCTCCGGAATGGCCGCTATAACCACCATCCTGTACTTATTCCAGCCGGGAGATCACCTGATTGTTTCTGATGACCTTTACGGGGGCACCTACCGTCTTTTCGAACAGATTTTGACCGGCTATGGCCTTCAGTTCACCTATGTGGATACCAGTGACCTGCAAGCAGTTGAAGCACAGCTAAAAGCCAACACCAAAGCCCTGTTTATCGAGACTCCCACCAATCCGTTGATGAAAATAACGGACATTAAAGGAGCTGCTGGCCTCGCTAAAAGCAAAAACCTCTTGACCATTGTGGACAATACCTTCATGACACCTTATTTTCAACGTCCTCTGGAACTCGGGGCAGATATAGTTGTCCATAGCGGGACAAAATATCTGGGAGGACATAATGACCTGGTAGCCGGCCTGGTGGTCACCAAGGATCAGGCTTTGGGTGAAAAAATTTATTTCTATCAAAATGCTATTGGAGCTATTCTCGGGCCACAGGACTGTTGGCTGCTAATCAGGGGAATGAAAACCCTGGGTATCCGCCTGGAGCGTCAGCAGGAAAACGCCCTGCGGCTGGCCAGAAGACTCCAGCAGCACCCTGCAGTTGAAAAAATCTTTTTCCCCGGTCTTTTAGACCATCCTGGCTACCGGCTGCATTTATCACAATCCAAGGGGTACGGCGGCATGCTCTCCTTCACCGTAAAAAGCCAGGACTTGGTACCCCAAATCCTGGAGCGGGTAAAAATTATTTCTTTTGCTGAGAGCCTGGGCGGAGTGGAAACCCTGATAACCTTCCCCGCAGTCCAAACCCATGCTGATATTCCCCAGGAAATCAGAGAAGCCAAAGGAATCAGCAATACCCTGCTCAGGCTGTCTGTCGGGATTGAAGCAGTGGATGACCTCATTGAAGATTTAGAACAGGCCTTAGGAGAATAGAATTTTAAACTTAGTGAAAGAGGGATGAAAATGAAATTTGGCACTCGCCTGCTGCATACCGGGGTTGAGATCGACCCCACCACCGGAGCGGTCAGCGTTCCTATTTACCAGGTATCAACTTTTGACCAAATCTCCCTGGATGAGCCCCGGGAATACGACTATGCGCGCTCCGGAAATCCAACCCGTACCGCTTTGGAACAAGCCATTGCCGTGCTGGAAGGGGGCTCCAGGGGGGTAGCCTTTGGGTCAGGAATGGCTGCGATTTCCTCAGTTTTAAGCCTGTTTTCCCAGGGTGACCACCTGCTTGTCTGTGAAGATGTTTACGGTGGGACATACCGGGCATTGACCAAGCTGTTTGTAAACTTTGGTATTGAAACAACTTTTGTGGACACAACCAATCCGGAAAACATCAAATCTGCCATTAGATCGAATACCAAGGCCCTTTACTTGGAAACTCCGTCCAATCCTATCCTAAAGATTACCGATATTAAAGGAGCAGCGGACATAGCCAGGGAACATAACCTAGTGACCATAGTGGATAACACTTTTATGACTCCTTATTTGCAAAGGCCATTGGAATTAGGTGCGGACATTGTTGTCCACAGTGCGACCAAATTCCTGGGAGGACATAGTGACGTAATAGCCGGACTGGTGGTAACCAAAACTCCCAAACTGGGAAATCAGGTTGCCTTTATTCAAAATTGCTTCGGGGCAATCCTTGGACCACAGGATTGTTGGTTATTGATGAGGGGTTTAAAAACACTTAAAGTGCGTATGGACCAACACCAGAAGTCAGCTTTGGCAATCGCTCGCTGGCTAAAAGAACAACCCCAGGTAGACAAGGTTTACTATCCCGGCCTGGAAGACCATCCTGATTTCGAATTACATAAACAACAGGCCGACGGTCCGGGGGGAATTGTGTCCTTTGCAATGAAGACTGATGAACTGGCCAAACAGGTTCTGCACGGGGTAAAAATCCCTGTGTTAGCGGT
Source organism: Bacillota bacterium (assembly GCA_021848765.1). Classification (GTDB taxonomy): domain Bacteria; phylum Bacillota; order Carboxydocellales; family JAJZTU01; genus JAJZTU01. The sequence continues at coordinate 584 of JAJZTU010000362.1, read as the reverse complement.
CAGTTTGGGGGCAGTGGAGAGCATAATTTCCTTCCCGCCGAAGATGTCCCATGCTGCTATGCCGCCGGAGCGCAGAAAGGAACTGGGCATTGGGGACAATTTAATTCGAATTTCCGTAGGTTTAGAAGAAGCTGAAGATTTGATTGCTGATTTAAATCAAGCCATGAACCGGTAGCTCTGCTCTTTAAACCCCGGATATAGGGGCTTTACGTCCCAAATTTAACCACTGGACAACAAGCTATTGCTCCGTTAGAATAGCTATGTTAATATAACTGATACAACTCCTTTTGTTGTTCATCTTAAAAGCTAAAAATGCTATTAAGTTCCAGAAAAAATTCTATTGACGCTAAAGAAAACTTGTGTTAAGATTATATTCGTCGGTTGCGGCAAGGCCAGCAGCCGACGCAATGTCAACAGGCATCCTGATCCTTGAAAACTAAACAGGAAAAAGATGTGAGGGCAAATCGAGGTTCGAAGTAAGAGGTTCGAAATTCGAAGCGAGCTAACCTTTGCAGGTCCTTAAAAAGACCGGCAAGGTGTACTTAAATCGAACGTCGAACATCGAATTACGGACATCGAGATTA
>JAJZTU010000046.1 GCA_021848765.1 Bacillota bacterium | reverse complement strand
GTAATCAAACACATGAGCAACAACCTGGTTTCCTATGGTGTCAGAATGCCTAGAATTTACCCTGTTTCCAGCCAAGTGGCCTTACTGGCCAGAATGTACGAGCAGGGTAATCTCCAGCCTGCTGCCGAAAAAGTCTATCGCCAGCGTACAGGGGTTCCGGAAGGCGGGCCTCTCATGGAACCCGCGGAAGCCCTGGAATTATCGGGAATTGCCGCTTTTGAAAAGGACTTTCTTACTTTTACAATCGAAGAACTGACCCAGGTAGCGGTTCAGGCCGCAATGAAGGAAATCCTGCGTTCATGCACTAATCTGGAGGAGCTGATTTCCTCGGCCAGGGAAGGGGAGACGGTCAGGACTGCCAGACTCCAGTCTGCCACGAAGGCCAGAGAGACGGCCTTAAAAGCCAGCCTGAGTGTGGAAGTTTCCTCGGAAGAGCAGTCCATCCACAAGGAAATAGATGAGCTGGTTTACTATGTGAAACAGCGGGTAATGCACAGATTCCCCGGGGCATTTAATGAATGTTTTAACCCGGTAGCGCTTAAGGAAGACGGGAGGAACATGAAACAGGTTCTCCGCTGGGGCCTGGAGGAGCTGCTCCGCTTTATAGCCTATGACTTGGCCCAGGAAATGCGGGCAACCGCTCTACGGGTGGAGAATTTTCTAAACAAGAGCGCAGCCCGGGTGCTGAGAAAAATGGAGGAGGCAATCGGGCGGACTGCCCCCCATTGCTCCTTGGAACCTTTTCAGCCTGCCAAACCGGCAACCCCGGAACTCCCGGAAGAACTCAAGGGCACCGGCAGCCCGGAGTTCACCAAGGTCTTGTCCCTCTTTAAGAATGCCGGACATTTTTTTGAGAAGAATGGAAAGGCCGTTATGCGGGACCGCCTGGAAAGCCTGCTTCAGGGGCCGGTAAATCTGTACCTGGAGGATTGCACAGGCATTCTCAGAGCATACTACCTGCAGGCATACAAAAATCTGGTTGAGACTATGAAAGCTGATGTGGAAGCCCAGGTGCAGGAATATTTCCAAGGCCTTATGGCCGCACTTTCCATGCAGGTCGACATTGATGAGTTGGTGACTGTCAGAAGTAAGCTCCAACAATTACTTGCCGACTAGCCGGACTTGCTTATCTCCGGTCGGGGTACCTGCTGCTGACTCTGGCCGAACTTGCTTACTTCCGTTCCCACCCCATCATTGGCCCGGAGATATAGGTAGATTATACAGAGAGGAGGAAGGCGGTTAACCCAATTTACATAACTGCCGCCCGTTATGGTGAACACAAAAAAAACCCTGCCCAAACGTCAGGAAATTCCCCAGGAATACAAATGGCGCCTGGAGGATATCTATGGGACAGACGACCAGTGGGAACAGGAGTTTAGTCTGGTCAAAGCCCGGATTCAGGAACTGGACAAATATAAGGAGAAACTCAAAGACTCCGGAAAAACTTTACTGGAGTGCCTGCAGCTTCGAGACGAGGTATCCCAGCTAATTGAGAAACTTTTTGTCTATGCCAGGATGCGCAAGGATGAGGATAACACCAATGCCATCTATCAGGCACTTACCGACCGGGTTACCAGTCTGAGTATTGCTGTGGACAGTGCAATGTCGTATATTGTGCCGGAGATACTCGCTATTCCCGGGGAAAGTCTGGCTGAGTTCCAAAAAACCGAAGCCGGCCTGGCCCAGTATAAACATTACCTGGATGAGCTGACCCGGCAAAAGAAACACATCCTGTCAGCCCGGGAAGAGCAGCTTTTGGCCCAGGCCGGTGAGCTGGCCCATGCTCCGCAGAGCATTTTTGGGATGCTTAACAATGCCGATATCAAGTTTCCCAGCATAAAGGATGAACAGGGCCAGGAAATTGAAGTGACCAAAGGACGCTACATTCAACTCATGGAAAGTCCTGACCGCCGGGTTCGCAAGGATGCCTTTACAGCCCTGTACAGCACTTATCAGGGACTTAAAAACACCCTGTCCGCTACCCTTAATTCCAGTGTTAAAAAGGATGTCTTCTACAGCAGAGTGCGCAAGCATAACTCCGCCCTGGAGGCAGCTTTGGATGATGACAACATGCCGGTCAGTGTGTATGAAAACCTCATCAAGACCGTCCGGGAAAACCTGGAGCCCATGTACAGGTATGTGGCCCTGAGAAAGCAGGTTCTAGGGATTGAGGAACTACATATGTACGACCTGTATACCCCTATTGTCAAGGATGTCAAAATGGATATCCCCTATCAGGAAGCGGTCAAGAAGGTGGAGCAAGCCCTGAACCCCTTGGGACAGGAGTACCTGGATAAACTGAGGGAAGGCTTTACTTCCGGTTGGGTGGATGTCTATGAGAATGAGGGCAAGACTGGTGGAGCCTATTCCTGGGGAAGTTACGGGACCCACCCTTACGTACTTTTGAATAACCAAGGCGCCCTTAATGACATGTTTACCATTGCCCATGAAATGGGCCATGCACTGCACACTTATTATTCCAACCGGGAACAGCCCTACATATATGCCCATTACAAGATCTTTTTGGCAGAAGTAGCCTCTACGTTAAATGAATCTCTGCTTATGGGCTATATGCTGAAAAACACAACAGACAAGCAAGAGAAGCTGTACCTGCTGAATCACTACCTGGAGCAGTTCCGGGGCACCGTTTACAGGCAAACTATGTTTGCCGAGTTCGAAAAGATTATCCACGAGAAGGTGGAAGCCGGGGAAGCGTTGACCCCTGAACTGCTGAACAGTATTTACCACCGGCTTAATGTGGATTACTACGGCCCGGACATGGTGGTAGATGCTGCGGTAGATGTCGAGTGGTCCCGGATTCCCCACTTTTATAATGCCTTCTATGTGTATAAATACGCTACCGGTTTTTCGGCGGCCACCGCCTTGGCCCGGCAAATTCTGGAGGAAGGTGAGCCGGCGGTCAACAGGTATCTGGATTTCCTAAAAGGAGGTAATTCTGATTACCCGCTGAAACTGCTGAAGAAAGCGGGTGTGGATATGTCCTCACCACAGCCGGTTGCAACAGCCCTTAGTGTATTTAACGACTTGGTGCGGCACATGGAAGAACTCTTAGGGGACAAATAACCCCGCGCCCCTGGGCATGTGAAGATATTACGCAAATCCCATGATTTACCGAAAGGGATTTTCGTTTTTATGCAGAATATTTTTTTACGAAAAGCCATGTGCAGGGGGGAGTTTGGTTAATGAAGATTGTGTACGAGACGGAGCGGGTAGCTCAACTGAAGAAAATTATCAAGACTTTGGAGGCCAAGGAACTTGAGTTTCTTCAAGAATACATTGAGAGAGAACGGGGTAACCGTAAAAAAGAGGTCTACGGTGAGTGGCTGGATTACCTGGGCGGAATGTTTTGTAAAAGCCTTCACTAAAGTGAACTTTTTAATAATAATCACATTGAAGCAGTTTCCATTGGCAATTTCTTTAAAGTAAACCAGTGGAATAAAATAAATTGGCTTGTCCGTCAGTCACTGCTTCTTTAACAGGAACAAAAGTAAATAATTGGCCAGTTTCCAGCAGGGGAACTGGCCAATTATTTTAGTTAGTAAAACTTATTGAAAATAAAAAAATTAGCTGTTATCCAGCTTGAAAATATCTCCAAAATACTGATTATATAAATCGTCAACGGCGGCAATTGCTTTACTCTTAAAAGCAGAATAAGTATTAACCAGCAGCCGACCCTGTTCGGTAAGATTGGTACCCTTATGATTGCCTCCTATGTGCGTTTCAACCAATGACATTCCTAGGCGTTCCTCGGTAGCCTTTATCTTACCCCATGCTGCCCGGTAGGATATGTTTAATTTAGCAGATGCCTGTTGTATAGAACCAGTCTCTTCAATAGCCTGTAACAAAGCCATCCGGCCGTCACCAAAGACTACTTCCTCTTGAATTTCGATCCATAGTTTAGAGCGGATTCTCGGATTTATTTTTTGCGTAGAATTTTCCGGCATAACATCACCCCTTTGGTATTTCGACAAGCAAACCCAATTATCCTGCCTGGACAACAATTCAGGAAATGACTGAACCCAGATTGGTAGTATACAACTTGTAACTCTGAAGTCTTTATGTCTGTATTGACATAAGGGGGTTTGCTGAATTAAACTGAAAACATAAATATTTTTTTTATGGTCATTATGTCAAATAAGACATAATGACCATTTTTGCGAGGAGGAGCCAGTTTGGTACACATTAATATTGACGGACAGTCTGTTTTGGTTCCCCAGGGTGTATCCATCCTGGAAGCGGCCAAAAGTGTTGGTATTGATATCCCGAACTTCTGTTATGACAAGGACTTAAGAGTAGTAGGGGCCTGCCGAATGTGTGTTGTGGAAATAGAGGGACATCGCAACTTGGTGACAGCTTGCACTACAACTGTAACAGAAGGAATGAAAATACAAACCGAATCGGAACAGGTAACGGAAGCACGCAAGACTTTACTTGACCTTCTGCTGGCCAACCATCCCCAGGATTGTATGACCTGTGAAAAAACCGGAGATTGCCGACTGCAAGACTATTGTTACCGCTACGGGGTTAAAGCAAGCTCTTTTCAGGGTGAACGAAAGCAATTTGAAATTGACAGCAATAACCATCTGATTGAACGGGACCAAAACAAATGTATTCTGTGCGGCAAATGCGTCCGGGTTTGCCGGGAGGTCCAGGTTACCTCTGCGGTGGATTTTGTAGGCCGGGGTTTTGATACTAAGGTAACCACTCCTCTGGATTCACCGTTAAGCATGGATTGCTGCCGTTTCTGTGGACAGTGTGTCAGTATATGCCCGACAGGCGCTCTGATTAATAAGCAGTTAAAGGGTATTCGCCCATGGGAAGTGAACAAGGTCAGAACTACCTGTCCATTCTGCGGGACGGGTTGTAACTTCGATTTAAATGTAAATGATGGTAAAATTTTGGGGGTTACACCAAATCCGGAGGCTCCGGTTAACGGGCGTTCCTTGTGTGTTAAAGGGCGTTTTCACACCGACCTGATCTATAGTCCGGACAGGATTACTAAACCGCTGATTAAGAGGAACGGGGCATTTGTAGAAGCCGGTTGGGACGAAGCACTAAATCTTATTTCCGCTAAATTCATCGAAATAAAAACACGGGACGGCGGTGATGCCATCGCCGCTCTGAGTTCGGCCCGCTGTACCAATGAAGATAATTGGGTAATGCAAAAGTTTATGCGCGCAGTTATGCTGCCGCCGAGCTTTACGCGACTACCGAAAAAGCCGGAATCTATTACACTCTGGGTATTACTGAGCATACCACCGGTACGGCTAACGTCATGAACTTGGCTAATCTGGCCATGGTGACCGGTCATGTAGGAATTGAAAATGCCGGAGTTAACCCTTTGCGGGGCCAGAATAACGTGCAAGGGGCTTGTGACATGGGCGCCCTGCCTAATGTATTCCCCGGTTACAAACCTATCTCTGACCCTGTTAATATTGCTTTGTTTGAACACGCCTGGGGGGTTAAGCTCAGCGATAAAATGGGCCTGCGGATACCGGAAATGCTGGATATGGCCCTTTACGGGAAAGTTAAGGCCATGTATGTCATGGGCGAAGACCCGGTACTTACGGATCCGGATGCCAACCATGTCCGGAAGGCCTTGGACAGTTTGGAATTTATGGTGGTGCAAGACCTGTTCATGACTGAAACCGCCAAATATGCCGATGTGTTTTTGCCTGCGGCCTGTTATGCGGAAAAAGACGGTACTTTCACCAATACGGAGCGCCGGGTACAGCGGGTGCGCAAAGCCGTTAAGCCCCCCGGTGAATGCCGGGTGGATTGGGAAATTGTCTGTGATTTGGCTAAGCGTATGGGCTACGAAATGAATTACCGTAGTGCTGAAGAAATTTTCGCTGAAATCAGGAGCCTTACCCCTATTTACGCGGGAATAACTTATGAACGCATTGACGAGACCGGATTGCAGTGGCCCTGCCCCACTACTGATCATCCGGGAACCAAGGTATTGCATGTCAGCACATTCCCCAGAGGTAAAGGTCTGCTGCAGGGAATTGAATATGAACCGCCTGCGGAATTAACAAACGAGGAATATCCAATTCTGCTCACAACAGGCCGAATGCTGTACCATTATAATGTTATGACCAGGTACTCAAATAACCTGGATACCTTATGCCCCCATGAACTAGCAGAAATAAATCAGGTTGACGCTGCCAAAATCGGGGTGTGTACGGGTGATAAAATCAAAATAGCTTCCCGGCGGGGAGAAATAATGAGCAGAGTAAAAATTACCGATAAAGTACCACCGGGCATCATTTTTATGACTTTTCATTACAAGGAGTCACCGGTTAATGAACTGACCAATTCAGCCTATGATCCTGTCACTAAGACAGCAGAGTATAAAGTTTCCGCAGTGCGAATTGAAAAATATGAGGTATAGGTGAATGAACCAGGTAGTCTGAGCTAATCAAGGAAGTGGAAGAACTAATTCGGTGCAAGGAGAACTTACCCAGCCGGGAACTATTTCGCCAAGTTTGGTTTGTTATCTGAGGCGAAGGGGTTCCCGGTTTGTCTTTATCTTAACCTGGCCGGCTGAATGGTCACAGCGAAAATGCCGCCAGTGGCGCTCCAATGGCGCTATACGGTTGAAATTGCGGTGGGAAAAAACGACCCAAAATAACAACGTAAATACCGTCAAAATCAAGGTCCCATTTTATTACAATCAACCAATAAATCGTAAATACCACCACTAGGGCAGAATATTTAGTCATTTGCGGGAAAGGTAGTGAAGCTGTTGTCCCTATTGGTTACAATTAAATCAAATAATAGCTCAAGGCCAGGGAAATGAAAACATAAATATTTTTTTTGTAGTCATTATGTCAATTTAGACATAATGACCAGGTATTTGACCGGTCAGATCATCTGCATTGATGGCGGAATGATTATTGGTAAAGAGGGCTGGAATATGGCCCTTTGAATGAATATTCACCCATGATGAATAAAAAAGTGTGCAGTCAGAACAACAATGAGGTAAAGGTACCTCTACTTATTATAAATACCAAATAAATTTAATTGGGAGGGATTTTTAGATGTGTCCACGTTTTACGGGAAAACCCCGGAGTCTTTTGGCTTCAAAGAAATCATCTATGAAAAGAAGGACTGGGTGGCAACGGTTACCATCAACCGGGTCTGTGGAGCAAAATTAGGTTAAGGGAGGAGAAAGGCATGTTCGAACAGTTCAAAAACTGGTTTGAGAGCCGGCATGATTATGCCAAGGATTGGAAAGAGAGGACCGGAGGGAAGGTTATCGGCTACTTCTGTACTTATGTACCCGAGGAAATCCTCTACGCGGCCGATGTTTTACCGGTACGCTGTCTGGGGGGCCATGAACCCCAGGACGTAACTGAGCCTCATATTTTCGGAATGTTCTGCCCCTTCTGCCGGGATGTACTGGCTCAGGGTCTGAAGGATAAGTTCGATTACCTGGATGGTATCACTATTTCCCAGTCCTGCCTGCACCTGCGTCAGGCGTACACCAGCTGGGATATGCATAAACCGGTTGAATTCAGCTATTACCTGCCGATGCCCCATCACGTACAAAGTCTTGCCTCCAGGCCATTCCTGCGTTCAGAATTGGTAAAATTCAAAGAGGCTGTGGAAAAGTGGACCGGTAAGACCCTTACTGATGCTGATTTGGACCGGGGTATTGAAATTGTTAACACTAACCGCCGCTTGCTGAAGCAAATCTTCGAACTGCGGAAAGCCGATGTCCCGCCACTCACCGGTTTAGAGGCCATGTACCTGGTACTGTCCAGCCAGATGACTGATAAGCGGGAGCATAATAAAGCCCTGAAGGAACTGCTGGATCAACTGCCTGGTCGTAAAGTAGAACGTGAAATCGGCGAAAGACTGATGATTCTGGGTAGTGAGAATGATGACGTTCCATTCACCGAAATGGTTGAGGATGTCTGCGGTGCCACCTTCGTTATTGACGACCACTGCACAGGTACCCGGTACTTCTGGAATGAGGTTATTCCCAAGGAGGATCGCCTGCAGGCAATTGCTGATCGTTATGTAGACCGGGTGCCCTGTCCTACCAAAGACTGGCCCAAGCGCCTTCGGGTTGACCACATCAAAAACCTGGTTGAGGAATACAGAGTTCAAGGGGTTATCGTGGTTCAACAGAAGTTCTGTGACCCTCACGAATTAGATATTCCGGCCATCCAACAATCGTTGAAAGATATTGATGTACCTACCCTGTTCCTTGAGTTTGACGTAACAGCTCCACTCGGACCCTTCCGGATTCGGGTAGAAGCCTTCCTGGAAATGATGAGACAGGATGACCTGTTCTAGGATAAATATGAAGCCGAAGGAGGTTAAACCATGAGCAAGCAAAAATACCCGACCGAACCCCTCAAGTTATGGGGTAAGGCTAAAGAGATCCGGGATAATTATTATAAGAACTACAGGGATGCCCATGAGAAAGGCGGTCTTCGCTGGGTTGGCGGAGCGTGGAGCTTCGATGCGGTTCCCGCCGGTTTAGGCCGGGATGTTTCGAACCTGACCAGTGAACCTTATGGCGCAACAATCGCTTTCAACAAGGAATTGGCTAAGGAGTGCCTGGAGGCTGCAGAAAATGCAGGATATGCCCGTGACCTGTGTGCCTACATGAGATTATACTGGGGTTCAATCCTCGTCGACAAGTATCCCTATGGTGGGGGCTATCCCCGTCCGGACTTTATCTGGCAAGACCATATCTGCTGCAGCCACTCTAAATGGTATCAGGTAGTTTCCGACCTGGAAGGCGGAATCCCCATGTACAGCGTTGACGTTGCCGCCGGTCCCTATAAGGATGTAACCCCTGAGAAAATCAAGTACATCGTGGACCAACTCCAGGAGGGGATTGAATTTCTGAAGAAAACCACCGGTCGGAAATACGATGACGAATTGTTAATCGAAGCAGTAAAGAACGAGTGCCGGAGCACTTCCACCTGGGCAGCAATCTGCTGTGAGAACAAGGTGAAGCCCGCTCCTCTCGATGAGAAGACTATGTATTCCTTATATGTATTAGCTACTTTGAATAAAGCTTCCGGTGAAGTTGCCGACTTCTATGATGAACTGCTATTAGAAGTAAAAGATCGGGTAGCCCGGGGAATTGCCGCTGTAGGCAATGAGCAGGTCCGCCTGATGTCTGACACTCAGCCGCCATGGGCATTCCTGAAAGTTTTCCGTTACCTGGAGCAATATGGCGCTGTATCAGTAGGTTCCATATACACCTTTGGTCTGGAAGGTATCTTCGAAGTCAAAGAAGATGGAACTTGGGGTCCCCGGACAACTCCGATGCAAAAAGGCATTGAAATTAAAACCAGGCAGCAAGCATTGGAAATTATGGTGGATTGGAACCTTTCCAAGCCCGAATGGCAGCACTTCTATCATCCTAAACTAAAGACCGAGATGATGGTTCGCATTGCTAAGGAATGGCAGCTTGACGGAGTAATGTTACACTATAACCGTGGTTGTGAAGGCTTAAGTATTGGAATCGCCGAGAACCGCCTGGGTCTCTTAAAAGCCGGATTCCCGGTAATGACCTTCGAGGGCAACATGGGCGATGAGCGGGAATTCGATGAAGTTATGACCATGGCCAGGGTAGATGCCTTCATGGAAAGCATGAACGTGAAAAAGGGTGTATTTAAGTAATAGTTTGGCAATACAAGTGATCTTATAAGGAGGTAAGTCTAATGATTACTGTTGGTGTAGACAGTGGAAACAAAAACACTAAAGCAGTGGTATTAAAAGACGGAAAGGTAATCGGCAAAAGCTTGATTCTCACCGGCTTTGACGCCAACGAATCTGCTACCAAGGCATATGAATTAGCCCTGAAGGATGCAGGGGTGACTGCCGCTGATGTAGCAGCGGTGGCTTCTACCGGAGTGGGCCGGGTGGAAGTAAAATTTGCTAAGGACAATGTGACCGAGGTAGGTTCTGCTGCCCGGGGCGCTAAATTCCTGATGCCTAATGTAAATACGGTAATTGACCTGGGAGCTGAGGAAGGCCGGGCCATTAAGCTGAATCCTGATGGCAAAATTGCCGACTTTGCGGTGAATGAGAAATGTGCCGCCGGCGCCGGTTCCTTTGTAGAATCCATGTCCCGTGCACTGCAGACAACTGTTGAAGAAATGGGTCCCCTATCCATGAAGTACAGCAAGGAAGTTCCCATGAACGCCCAGTGCGTGGTGTTTGCCGAGTCTGAGGTAGTATCCCTGATTCACCAGCAAACCGCCAAGGAAGATATTGCCCGGGCAGTACATGACGGTATTTCCAACCGGGTAAGCTCCATGGTCCGCCGGGTTGGTATGGTAGATGACCTCGGCCTCATCGGTGGTCCTGCCCGTAACATAGGTCTGGTCCAGTCCCTGAAGGATGACCTGGCCAAAGACATTACAGTTCCTGAAGATCCCGATTACGTAAGCGCATTAGGAGCCGCCATTTACGCAACCGAAATTGCCTAAAACTTTAATTACAAACCACACTCTGGAATTGCGCAGCCGGGGCGAGGAATGCCCCAGCCTATATCCGACCCGAATTAAAAATTTTTCGGCCAAAGAGGGAAGTTAGTTTGAAATGAACAGGAGGTTCTAACCATGAGTGAAAACCAACAAAAAGAGTATTGGAGATGGAAAGAATATAACTGGAAGAACCCTGAAATTCCGGACTGGAAAGGTGGTCTGGTAACGGCAGGTGTGGACGTTGGTTCTACCAGTTCCCAGGCAGTTATCTGTGTAGACGGCCAGTTGTATGCTTATGCCAGCATGCGGACCGGTTCGGACAGCCCCAGTTCCGCTTTGAACGCAATCAACTGGGCAATGGAAGGCACCGGACTCACCCTTCAGGATATTAACTTTACAGTAGGTACCGGATATGGCCGGGTCAACGTACCCTTTGCCAACAAGGCAGTAACCGAGATTGCCTGCCACGCCCGGGGAGCAAACTTCATGTACGGACCTTCCGTAAGGACTTTGCTGGATATGGGTGGCCAGGACTGTAAAGCCATTCACTGTGACGATAAAGGTAAGGTAACCTCCTTCCTGATGAATGACAAGTGTGCAGCCGGTACCGGACGGGGGATGGAAGTGTTCGCAAACCTGCTGGCAGTTTCCATCGAAGATGTAGGAGATATGTCCTTTAATGTTGAGACTGAGCCCGACCCGGTGTCCAGCACCTGCGTGGTATTTGCCAAGACAGAAGCAACCGGACTGCTGCGCGCAGGATGGTCCAAGGAGAAAGTACTTGCTGCCTACTGTTCAGCAATGGCCAGCCGGGTAGTGAGCCTGCTGGAGCGGAACGGCATGGAATTGGATTTCGCCATCACCGGTGGAATTGCCAAGAACCCCGGTGTGGTAAAGCGGATTGAGAAACTGCTGGGAGTTCAGGCTCTGACACCTAAGTATGACACCCAAATCGCCGGTGCTCTTGGTGGAGCGCTCTTTGCCAAGGCTTTAGTTGAAAAAAGCGCCAAAGTCGCCAAATAGTTACTAATAAGTGGGTGAGATTTATGATAGCCAACTATGGATATAAAGATGGGTCAGGAGAATTTTACATCAGCATTGATACTGATAAGTGTACCACCTGCAGTGAAAAAGGGTGTTTGGAAAGCTGCCCCGGGCAAATCTTCGAAATGATGGTGGATGACTGGGATGACGAAGTTGCTGCAGTAAAAGCCAGTGAGCGCAATAAAATTAAAATGACTTGTGCTGCCTGTAAACCCACCACCGGCAGACCGGAGCTACTCCCCTGCCAGGCGGCTTGCAAACCCAGGGGCATCACTCACTCATGGTAGAGGGGTGGATTAAATGAGTACAATCTCCTTGAGTATAGACGGAAAAACAATCCAGGTAACAGAGGGAGCAACAATTCTCCAAGCGGCCCAGGAAGCAGGGATTTATGTTCCCACCCTGTGTGCCCACCCGGACCTAATTCCGGGCGGAGAATGCGGTATTTGCACAGTGGAAGTAGGTTCGGAACTGCTTGCTGCCTGTGAAATCAAGGCCGTCAACGGCATGGTGGTCCAGACAGGTACGGACAGGGTCAAGAACATTCGGAAAGATAAATTGTCGGCCATACTCCTCAATCATCCCCATGCTTGTCTCACCTGTGCCCAAAAGGCAGGCTGCAGCCGGACCCAATGTTCCAGCAATGTTGCAGTAAACGAACGCTGCTGCCAACGCCTGGGCAAATGTGAAATTGAAAGGTTAGTAGAATATATAGGCCTCCGGGAAGATCTGGGGCGGTATGTATACCAGGATTTACCCAAGTTTGGCGAGGAGCCCCTGTTCACCAGGGATTACAACCTGTGCATCGGCTGCCGGCGCTGTCTGAGAGCCTGTAAGGAGCTTCGGGGTGTAGATGCATTGGAAGCCTATGAACAGGAGGGACTCAGTTTGGTACGGGCAAGGGCGGGTAACCTGGCTGACTCCGGCTGTAAATTCTGTACAGCCTGTGTGGAAGTTTGTCCCACCGGAGCGTTGATGGATAAGGATATGAAGGGTGGTGAACGGGAAGCAAACCTGGTGCCTTGTACCCACCGCTGTCCGGCCGGAGTAGATATTCCCCGTTATGTAGGTTATGTAGCTAATGGCAGTTTTGACAAAGCCCTGGCCGTCGTCAGGGAAAAGGTGCCTTTCCCCGCTACCCTGGGCCGGGTTTGTTTCCACCCATGTGAGGATGTGTGCCGCCGGGGCAAAGTGAACGAACCGGTAGCCATTTGCCGGCTGAAACGGTCTGCAGCGGATAATGGGGGCAGTAGCTGGAAGACCGGCCGAAAGCTAGCTCCGGCAACTAATAAAAAAGTAGCGGTAATTGGTTCAGGCCCTGCCGGCTTAACCGCAGCCAACTATTTAGCAATAAAAGGTCATGGGGTAACAGTGTATGAAGCCGGACCCAAAGCCGGTGGAATGCTCAGGTTAGGCATTCCTGACTATCGGCTGCCCCAGACGGTACTGGATGGAGAAATAGCCGACATCCAGGAAACCGGGGTAGAAATTCAAACCGGACATAAAATTGAGTCTCTGGACGGCCTGTTTAATGACGGTTATCAAGCAGTATTTGTAGCGGTTGGAGCTCACAAAGGTTCGGCCCTGGGAGTACCGGGGGAAGACAGCCCCGGGGTTTTAGAAGGGGTAACCTTTTTAAGAGAAGTAAGCCTGCGGGAAAAGTACGCTATCGGTAAAAGAGTGGCTGTAGTTGGCGGTGGCAACGTAGCAATGGATGCCGCGAGAACGGCAGTTAGACTTGGAGCAGCTGAGGTAACAGTATTATACCGGCGGACCAGGGAAGAGATGCCGGCCCATGACGAAGAAGTAGCCGAGGCCCTTCATGAAGGAGTTAAGTTTGAATTTTTAACCATACCGGCCAAAATTACCGCAGACGGCAATGGACTACAAGTAGAATGCCAGCGGATGGAGTTGGGTCAGCCGGATGCCAGCGGCCGGCGCAGGCCTGTTCCAGTAGCGGGAAGTGAATTCAGCTTAACCTTTGATAACCTGATAACCGCCATTGGTCAAAGTCCGGATATACCGGAGGGCTTTGGGCTAAAGGTAAACAGGGGCACCCTGCAGGTCAGCCCGGAAAATCTGGCTACCAACAAGCGCGGAGTCTATGCCGGTGGGGACGCCGTCTTAGGCCCGGCTTCGGTAATCGAGGCTATAGCTCAGGGTCGTAAGGCCGCCTCTGCCATAGACCAGTTCCTGGGGGGTAACGGTGATATCAGCGAAACACTGGTAGAGTATCAGGCGCCAAACCCCTGGATAGGCAGAGATGAAGATTTTGCCGGTGCCAGAAGAGCAGGCTCCACCAAGCGGCCTTGGCAAAAGAGCACCCAAACGGCCTGTAACTGTGAGTGTCGACCTGAGGAACTGCTGGACACAGCCTTTGTGGAAGTAGAAGTGGGTATGTTTGAAGAGATGGCCAATGACGAAGCGGCCCGCTGTCTCAATTGCCACTTAAGGCTGCAGATCCGGGAAGTGCCCAGGCCGCCGGATAAGTGGTTAAAGTTTAATGCAGAGGCAGTAGCCCAGGTACCCGCCACCGACGGGGTATTCCAACTATTGGATGCGGACAAAAATGTGATAAGTATAGTAGGAACTGCCAACCTGCGGGAAGCCCTGGAGGAACAACTGGATAACAAAAAGGCCGGCTACTTCGGCTACGTAGAAGACCCCATGTTTACCCAGCGGGAAAGCCAGCTCATCCAGCAGTATCTGCAGGAACACGGCAAGCTGCCTGAAGGTAATGATGACCTGGATGACCTGTTCTAATGGGGGTATAGACAGGAGGGAACTACTAAGAAAAACCCATCGGATTAGTTGCCGATGGGTTTAAATCTGAAACTTTTAAATCGCAAAAGCTGCGTAAAGAGGTACGGATTTTATATTGTTTTCGAACCCGAAGTTCCTTGCAGACAGGCGAATGGAATAGGGCGGGTTGTATTTGGAAACATATACGCTAAGGCTTTTTGAACGATTATGCAAAGCAGATTTAACCTCAACGGGAATTACTTCGCCATCACGCACAATCACGAAATCAATTTCAGCTTTGGATTCCGATTCCCAGTAGAAAAGCTCGTATCCATTCGACGCCAAAGCCTGTGCAGCATAATTCTCCGTCACAGCCCCTTTAAAATCATTTGCATTGTCTGCTGACAGTATGACCGTCTGAGCAGGCATTCCTGATTTGGCAAGCAAGAGACCGGTATCAGCCATATAGAGCTTGAAGGCGCTCAAATCAATGAATGCCGCAGGCGGCATTTTTCCATGTTCGATTCTCCTGCATTTGAGAACAAGCCCGCTGCTGCAAAGCCAGTCAATAGCCACACCAAAATGGGTAGCACTGGCCCCTTTCTTCAGAACCTTGTACTGGAATTTACGGTTTTCCTTGGCAAGCTGTGCAGGGATTGAATCAAAAGCATTCCGGGCCTTTACACTTTCAGAGGGTGTAGCATACTTTGCCATATCTGCAAAATAAGCATTCAGTATATTGTTCTGTATTTCAGGGATTTTTAGAAGCTTTTGAGATGCTGCATATTCTACAATGGCTGCAGGCATTCCGCCGGTGCAGAGGTAGCTTTTGTATAGCTCCAGTGCCTGTTCGTGTAGTAATTCAACAAGCGGAAGGTCATGCTCGAAGCAGTACCGGATTTCCTGTGCCAGGCTTTCCTTGCCAAGAGCCCATAGATATTCCTCAAAATCAAATGGATAAAGGGTTTCCATCTGTACCTTTCCGACGGGGAAGGAGAACTTTTCTCGATTGATTGCAACTCCGAGAAGGCTTCCGGCAGCTACCACATGGAACTCGCCGGCTGATTCCGAGAAATATTTCAATGATGTCAAAGCCCTTTCACAGGCTTGAATCTCGTCAAAGAAAACCAGTGTGTCCCCTGGGACAATTGGTTTGTTGCTTGACAACTCCAAAAGACGTACGATTCTTTCGGGTGACAGGTCGCCGTCAAAAACGGATCTCATGGCCGGAGTTTGCTCAAAGTTAATATAGACGGTGTTTTTATAATACCTTGAACCGTAATCCTCGAGAATATAGGTTTTACCTACCTGCCGTGCGCCATGGAGTATCAGCGGCAGCCGGTTTGAGCCCTGGTTTCTCCACTGAATCAGCTTTTCGGTTATTTTTCGTTTCATTCCATATCATCTCCAGTTTAATCCTACTTTCAGTATATTACATTACAAAGGATTAAGTCAAAAAAAACTTATAAAATTAAAAAATAAGGCCGTAAAAATTAAGGATTGTTAAATAAATATGTCCTTAAAAGAGGACACAACGCTTAGTAAAGCGCATTTTTTCAATTTTTTTTAAGGTTTTACACCCTCTGTCATAAACCAAACCGGTCCGCTGCCAGTATTAAACTCCTGTTTCCACGTTTTGCATAATTCAGTTTTGTTAAGAACAGAGAATTTTGTTAAAAATATAGAGGAAAATACCTGCCCATGTTGAATATCATGCATTATAGGGGTTTATAAAAAAGGGGTGGAACCGGTGAATGAGAA
>JAJZTU010000361.1 GCA_021848765.1 Bacillota bacterium | reverse complement strand
GAAGACAAAGAAGCCTTGTTTGATGCGATTGATACGGTGAAGGGCTGTCTCTTGGTGTTTACACCCATGGTAGCAACCCTGAAGGTAAAAAAAGAGGCCATGCGCCAGGCTACCAAAGGGGGCTTTGCCAATGCCACCGATATGGCTGACTATCTGGCCAAAAAAGGAGTGCCGTTCCGCACTGCCCATGAAATAGTAGGCAAGGCCGTGCTTTACTGCACTACCCACGGCAAAGATCTGGAGGACCTGAGCCTGGCGGAGTACAAGGATTTTTCCCCTGTTTTTCAGGAGGATATTTACCAGACCATCAGTATCGATGAATGCGTGCGGGCCCGGAAAGTGCCGGGGGGACCTGCTCCGGAGGCTGTACAGGCCGCAATCGCCAAAGCCGGAGCTTTGCTGGGAGAAGAGTTTTAACGCGGGTTTATTTGCCGGGAAAAAGAGTTGAATCCGGGTTTATTTCCTGGGAGGCAGATTTAATCCGGGTTTATTTCCCGGGAGACAGATTCAACTCAGGTTTATATACATATGGGAGAGAGGGTGTATTGTTGTGAAATTGATTGTCCAGAAATTCGGGGGCACCTCTGTGGCCACCCCGGAAGGCAGGGAGAAAGCCATTCAGAGAGTGCTGGAAGCTAAAGCAAAGGGCTTTGCCCCGGTGGTGGTGGTTTCCGCCATGGGCCGGAACGGTGCACCCTATGCCACTGATACTTTGATTAACCTGGTGCGGGAGATTGATCGGGATGTGCAGGCCCGGGAGTTGGACCTCCTGACTGCCTGTGGGGAGATCATCTCCAGTGTGGTGATGGCCCAATCCATCAAGGCCAAAGGCTGTCCGGCAATCGCCCTGACCGGTGGACAAGCCGGGATTAGGACAGATGCTAATTTTGGAAATGCTCAGATCCTGGAGATTAACCCTAATCCCATCACCAGGCTTGCCAAAGCAGGCCAGATTGTGGTGGTGGCCGGATTCCAGGGAGTCACTGAGGATGGGGGGATTACTACTCTGGGCCGGGGAGGCAGTGATACCACCGCTACCGCCCTGGGAGTCGCTTTGAAGGCTGAGGAAGTGGAAATCTATACTGATGTGGACGGGGTCATGACCGTAGACCCCCGGGTGGTGCCGGAAGCCCAGATTTTGGACCGGATTACTTACCGGGAAATCTGTGAGATGGCCTACCAGGGAGCCAAAGTAATCCATCCCCGGGCGGTGGAAATCGCCATGACCGAGCAGGTACCCATCAGAATTAAAAATACCTTCTCCGATGCCGAAGGCACCCTGATTGCCCAGGGAGCGGCTGAGCGGGTTATTACCGGTCTGGCCCATCTAACCAATCTGGTTCAGGTCGGGGTTGCCCTGAATAACGGCAAGAGCAGCCAGGCCAATGAGGTGGAGGTTTTCAAGCTCTTGGCCGATAACGGAATCAGCATTGATCTGATTAGTGTCCTGCCTAAAGGTATTTACTTTACAGTGAAGGAAGAAGCAGCCGAAAAGGCTACAGGGATACTGAGCGAGGCGGGATTTGAGTATACCCTGCAGAAGGATTGCGGAAAGCTTTCCGTAATCGGGGCAGGAATGACCAATGTACCGGGGGTTATGGCTAACTTAATGGGTACTCTTCACCGGGCGGGAGTGGAGATTCTCCAGACTTCTGACTCCGAGATCACCATTTCTTTCCTTGTTCCGATGGAGCAGCTTAATAAGGCAGTCCAACTGCTGCATAATAAGTTTGCCTTGGGGCAGAGCTAATCAGCTTGGTCCGGAAGGGACGGGATGCAGGTTGTACCCCCAAAAATACACTAAACTTAACCAAGTTTACCTTGACAGTTCAACCTGTCTTACGTTAAAATATTCACTAAATACCCATCCTATCAAAGGTTATGACAGGGAAGGCCATATTTGGGCTGCGGGCCACAGAGAGCCGGGGGAAGCTGAAAACCGGCGCCAACGCAAATGTGGGGATCACCCTGGAACTGCCAACTGAAAACTACCTGACAGCAGGAGTCCATAGCTTGCAGGTTAGCACTAAGTTGAGCCGGTTGCGCCGTTATCGCTTGCGAAGAAGTGGCTGTACTAATTTAGAGTCAGCAACAAAGGGTGGTACCGCGGAAGGTAATTTTAGCCTCTCGTCCCTGACGATTATGTCTGGAAGAGAGGCTTTTCCATAGCCCTGTGAACAACTTTTCCAGGCTGATAACTATATATTGTCGAGGGAAGTGTACCTAGGGTTCCGCTGTTATTACAGGTCTGGACCGAGCGGTACAGGCGGACTGGATGAATAGGCGCTTAGCCTCCGGAAAGCTACACCGTGGGGATAAAATACCCAAGCGGATAGGTTCCACTCAGAAGAATTGGAATTCTGTCTGTCTGGGTATTTTTATATACTTTGCCTGTTGTTGGACTTTTTTGTTTTCTTCTTTTTAAGAATTAAATTTTATGTGTCGTTAGGTTGGCTTTTTAGTTTGTAGGGGGTGACAAATAGGAGGTTCGCTACAGGGAGGCAACAGAGAGATGCTATAGCGGAAATAGCGAGACGGTTATAAGCGAGGGTACAGAGATAGTTATAAGGCTGGCGAAATGGCCTTGTTTCCGGGGAAGGTTAAGCTGAGGAAAAGTTTAATACTTACTGTAATGATGAGAGGAGTGTTCCTGAATGGGCTTAATCATTTACCTGAATGGTGAATTTGTAGACGAAACTGAGGCCAAGGTTTCTGTGTTCGATCACGGTCTCCTTTACGGTGATGGGATTTTCGAAGGTATTAGGGCTTATCATGGCAGAGTTTTCAAGTTAGACGATCACCTGGACCGGCTCTATGAGTCCGCCAAGTCCATCCTTCTGGATATCCCCATGTCCAAAGCGGAAATGCAGGAAGTTGTCCTGGAAACCATGCGCCGCAATAATCTGCGGGACGGCTACATCCGTCTGGTGGTTTC
>JAJZTU010000360.1 GCA_021848765.1 Bacillota bacterium | reverse complement strand
CCAAGCGCCTGGGCCTGGAGGAGGGTACTCCCCTGAAGCGCCCGGTAGTGGAGTTGTACTATAAGGATGATGCCTTGGGGGACCCGTTGATTAATTACTATCATGCCCTGGCCATCGAAATTGCTACTCAGGAACAAATGAACCTGATGGAGGAAATGGGCCTGAAAGTTAATGCTATCCTCCAGGAATACCTCAAGGATAAAAAGGTTATCCTGGTGGACTTTAAGCTGGAGTTTGGCCTATTCCACAATCAGGTGATCCTGGCTGATGAGATTTCCCCGGATACCTGCCGGTTCTGGGATGCTGATACCAAGGAAAAGCTGGATAAGGACCGTTTCAGAAGAGACCTGGGTAATGTCGAAGATGCCTATGAGGAGATTCTGCGCAGGCTGACCAAATAAACCAGAGCCAGAAGCAAAATGGCGGAGGTAGTTTATTATGAATTTTGGACTAAATGGGATGGACTGCCAAGGGACAGAGAGAAACTGGGAAGCAGATTGGCGTGCCGACAAGCCCCGGGAGGAATGCGGGGTATTCGGTGTCCGGGGGAGCGATCTGGATGTGTCCCGGATTACTTACTACGGCCTGTATGCACTTCAGCATAGGGGACAGGAGAGCGCCGGTATCGCAGTTTCCGACGGCGATACCATCAAGCTCCACAAGAATATGGGCCTGGTGCCCGAAGTTTTCAAGGAACATCACCTGGACAGCCTGACCGGTTGTATGGCTATTGGCCATGTACGCTATTCCACAACCGGGGCCAGCCTGGCCATAAATGCCCAGCCCCTTGTCTTTCGCTATGCCAAGGGCATGTTGGCTGTTGCCCATAACGGCAACCTGACCAATGCCAGGGAACTGCGTACTGCCCTGGCCAATACCGGTTCCATCTTTCAATCTACCATTGACACCGAAGTCCTGGTCAACCTTATTGCCCGTTATTGCGGGAACAGTATAGAAGAAGCCATTATGAAGCTGATGATCGACGTCAAGGGCTCCTATTCCTTGGTAGTTATGTCTGAAGACAAGCTCATCGGGGTGCGGGACCCGTACGGTAACCGCCCTTTGTGCCTGGGCCGCCTGGAGGAAGCTTATGTAATTGCTTCGGAAACCTGTGCCCTGGATACTGTAGGCGCTGAGTTCATCCGGGATATTGAACCGGGAGAAATTGTCGTGGTGGATGACCGCGGGATTACTTCCATCAGAGCTCAGAACAGTAAAAAACGTACCTGTATCTTTGAATATATTTATTTTGCCCGCCCGGACAGCGTAATTGACGGGTACAACGTGAACTGGTGCCGCCGCCAAATGGGCCGCCAACTGGCAAGGGAGTATCAGGTAGATGTAGATTTGGTGATGTCTGTTCCTGATTCAGGTACCGCTGCGGCCAAAGGTTATGCCGAGGAGCGGGGACTCCCTTTTGAGGACGGACTCATGAAAAACCGCTACATCGGCCGCACCTTCATTCAGCCCTCACAGTCAATGCGGGAAATTGCTGTCAGGCTGAAGCTAAACCCCATTAAAAGCGTAGTAGAAGGCAAGCGCATTGTCCTGGTGGATGATTCCATCGTCCGGGGTACCACCAGCAGCAAGATTGTAAAAATGCTGCGAGACGCCGGGGCCAGGGAGATTCATCTTTGTATAAGCTCTCCTCCGGTTATTGGTTCCTGCTACTATGGCATTGATACCTCCGATCCCGAAGAACTAATTGCCTGCAAGATGACCCATGAGGAGATCGAGGGCCATATCGGGGTGGACAGCCTTCACCACCTGAGCAGGGAAGGCTTGCTGAATGTCTTCGGGGAAGGCAGGCCAGGTTTTTGTACCGCTTGTTTTGACAATGACTACCCGATCGAGATTCCGGCAGACTTGAGAAAACATGCTTTAGATTAAAATAGTTGCGTTCCGGTTGGTCTTAAACCGTGGAATCGGTTGATTTAAGCGATGGATTCATTAAAGGAGCTGAGGTGTGAGTGAGTGAGGAGCGTAAAGCAGATGGGCAGGGGCTGACTTATGCTGCAGCCGGGGTAGATATTACCGCCGGCAACGAAGCGGTGGAGTTGATGAAGGGCCATGTGCGCAAGACCTTCCGGCCCGAGGTGCTCACTGACCTGGGAGGATTTGGCGGGCTGTTTGCCCTGAATACCTACAAGTACCGGCAACCGGTTTTGGTTTCAGGAACCGATGGGGTGGGTACCAAGCTGAAAGTGGCAATGCTCATGAATAAACACGATACCATTGGCATTGATGCTGTGGCTATGTGTGTTAACGACATCCTGGTTCAGGGGGCGGAACCCCTGTTTTTCCTGGATTACCTGGCGGTCGGTAAACTTGAACCCACGCAGGTGGCCGATATAGTTAAAGGGATTGCCGAGGGCTGCCTGCAGGGGGGATGTGCCCTTATCGGCGGAGAGACTGCCGAAATGCCAGGCTTCTACCCTCCGGGAGAATATGATGTAGCTGGATTTGTGGTAGGTGTGGTTGAACGGGATAAGCTCATTGACGGCCGCACCATCCAGGCGGGAGACAAGTTGATCGGCCTGGCCTCTTCCGGGCTTCACAGCAACGGTTATTCTCTGGCCCGCAAGGCTCTTCTGGAAGTAGCGGGCTTTCAGCCGGGGGATTTTCACCCCAAGCTGGGACGGACTGTAGGGGAAGAGATGCTTGAACCCACCCGGATCTATGTGAAAACAGTGCTGCCGCTGTTGGAGAAATACAATCTAAAGGGCCTGGCTCACATTACCGGGGGCGGGCTGACCGAAAACATACCCAGGGTACTTCCTGAGGGGGTAAAGGTGGTAATCAAGCGTAATTCCTGGGAAGTTAAGCCTGTTTTCCAGGTCATCCGGGAAATCGGCAATATTGCTGAAGCGGAGATGCTGCGTACTTTTAACATGGGCGTAGGTATGGTACTGGTAGTGCCGGCGGTCGAGGCTCCG
>JAJZTU010000359.1 GCA_021848765.1 Bacillota bacterium | reverse complement strand
AATAAGCCATCAGCTATTACGAAAGCCGGAAAAAAGCCCACCGTCCAATTTAGCGGTACAGACAGTGCTGCATTGATGACTGAACCCCAGATTAGGAAACTCAAGACCGGTGTTCCCACCTTCCCCAGGATTCCAATCCCTCTAAAGAGAGCTGATGGCATGGGAGTATTCCCGTACAAAATCACCAGGTCTACAAAGGTAATGGCAATGGCTCCCAGAGCCAGGACCATGTCCCAAAATCCTTGCGGCAAATAAGGGAATCTTTTTGCTAAAGCGGTAACCAGCAATAGTGCTACCAGGACAAGCAAACGCAGAATGAAGAATTGGTTCAGATATCTAAAAGATTTCCTAAGTGCTGCTCTAAGTTGTACCTTTTGTCCGGCAAAGGCATCCTGGAGTGCTACCAGAAACCACCCCCTGGCCAGGGAGTCAAAAAGGGAGTAGAGCAGTACCGCCCCCAGAAACCATCCTTCTATCCCCTTCAGCCTGCCTGTCAGCAGGGGTGCAAAGTCAGGGCTCAACACCGGGCTGGGCAAGACCTGATCAAAACCGGGCCAACTGGCCGGAATGGCAAAGCGGACAAAAAACCTCGGCTCCAGCGGCCAGGGGGAACCCAGGGAGAAACCGCCTAATAGCAGCAATGCCCGGGTAAGTTCCCAGATCAGAGGAACAACCAAAAGCTTCTTGTTCTTATTAACCAGACGAAATCCTACTTGTATAGCGCTACGTACAGTTACCAACCTGTGCCCTCCTTTTGCAAACTACGGAATTATAAGGACTCCTTCCTGAAGTTCATCGGCAATTTGACAAGCCTTGATGAAGTGCCAGAAAGGCAGCAGACGGTCCTCCATCTGTTGAGATTGTTCAGCCACCTTAGCACTCTCGGTAATGGCTTTTTGTAAGCCGGCACGGGTGCTGCGCTGAAAGTACTCCAGAAAAACAGTGACTTTACTCAGGTCTTCCTCCTCAAGTAAATTACTACCAAAGACGGCCTCCAGGAGTTGGTCAGTACTTATCTTCTGCCTGCGAAACAAATAACCCCAGGTATGGGTCAAGGGGGCGGTCAGTTCGGTCAGACCATTTTGCCTCCAGCCGTTTGCTGTCTCCGTTACTTGCTTTACCTCCGGGAGGGAGCGCAGCAATGCCGCTGCTTTGTGGTCCCAGGCTTCTTCTACCAAGGTTTGTACAGTGGTTATGAGCAGCTTTTCAACCAGCCGGGGGATCGGATAAGGTATATGCCCCCAACAACCTCCTGAGTAATAGGTGAAATTTGCCCCACATTCCGCACATACCTGATACCATTCCTGGAGGGGAATTATTTCTTCCTGCATTATGGACATGCTGGTTTGGCGGCGGCTGATTCCCAGCGGGGTTTCCTCTACCTCTTCAAACACTGTGTGTTCACCGAAACCAGGGTGTTCTAACTGCAACTGTTCCAAGTAATTAAATCTCGCTCTTTTTTTTACCAAAACAAGAAAATAGTCCCCCAGAGTCTCTTTGACCGGACAGGACCTGGCAATTATGTAGTCTATGCCCAAGACGCAGGTCACCTCACAGCTGTGGGCCGGAAATATCCAGCCAGGATTAGCCCGAAATTGGCAATCCGCATTTTCTCTATTGTAGCATAACCCCAGGGCATTAGCCACTTACTAATATTAGGCTGATAAGTGGACTAGTCACTGGTCACAAGGGTTTCATTTTGCAGACCATCCTGCTGCTCTCTTGGCCCCGCTATCCGGGGAAGCGGCCCAAATAATAATCCCCGGAATGTACACTTCCGGGGATTATTATAAAAACTAACGTTCGCAGGCAATTAAGAATTCCTTTAAGTCCTCTTTAATGCGTGTAATAGCTCGTTGGGAGTAGATAATAGGGATTTCCTTGGCCTTGGCCTGACCTTTTACTGAATTCATCAGCCCGTGCTCGACAAAATCACATAAAACTAATACCATGTCGATATTCTCAGGCAGGTGCTTAATCCGGGTGCGGCCTTTACGTCCTGTCCAGTGAATAACCTGGCTGACCCCCTGTTTAGCAAGTTCTGTGGGGATATTTCCCAAGCGGTCTCCTCCTACCAGCAATGCAGTCACTATAGCCACCCCCTCTTGCTCCCCTATGTACCTGTTCGGTGGATTTTTGCACGGTAACACTGCCACAAAACGGGCAAAGGTCTATTTCTTCCTTAACAAGCCTTAGTGGTTGCAGGAACTTTTGGCTACATCTCAAACAACTATACATAACCTTCACTCCTTATCTGCAGAGAATCATTCTCAACCATATTGTATCGAAAATCATTCTCATCGTCAAGTTTTTCCTGCCTTAGAACAAATCATCTACAAAAAAAGTTTTGAGCCCAAAAGTAGACTCAAAACCTTTGATTAAGCGTTCAAAATAATCAGCCCCATTATACAAGAGAAAGGTTCCCCCTACCCTATTACAGGGCCCGGTGGAAGTTATAATATTCTTGCCACGAGTCCCGGATAGTGATTGTAACATTGTGAGTCTTGACAACCCCATTTGAGTACGTTGCAGTAAATCTAAATATGTAATCACCATCGGACAACTGTTCAAAATAGTCTCTGAACATTTCACCGGACCAACGAGTTTTAGAAGCATTGGCGCTCAGGTGTTCCGATTCACTTTTAGAAATTAAATTAACCTGGACTGAAGTTGCCTTGGTAGCTGAGATACCGGTTTCGGTAGTATCAGCTTTTAGCACAAATGCTTCTCCCGCAAAGTAGTAATTATAGGGCCTGGGATCGTCATCGGTGCCGGTTTTACTTTGATTATACCGGATACGGTTTAAGTTCCACTGTGTGGCATGCTCTACATGGCCGGTTATCCCAAGCAAGTCCACTGAAAATGATTTTGTTACAGCATGGGTCAAACCTTTTGAATCCCAAACTCTTAATGTTACCCAATAGGTACCCGGGAGGACTTTCGTTAAAGAATGATCATTCTTA
>JAJZTU010000045.1 GCA_021848765.1 Bacillota bacterium | reverse complement strand
AATCCTCCGGTAACGGTTGAGCTGGATGGAGGTAAAGTGGAGCTGCCTCAGGGTAGTTTTTCCACTGTAGTTACAGCTAAAATTTATGACCTCGGGGTAGTGAGTATTGTCCAGCGAATCCTGCTTCCCCCGGGAACCGGTTATGAAGATACCAAAGCTCTCGCAGTCTACTTGTATAATACCGAATCCTTGGAAGCTACCTTTGCCAGGCAGTTGCAGTTAATCCGGAATATCCTGGCGCCGGCCATAGTTAAAGAGAGCTACCAGGGGTTTATGGAAGATTTCACCATCTACTATTTCCGTGACTGGCAAGAGGAGTGGGACCCGGTCCCCCTGCTCCTGGCTGAACCTGACCCGGTAAGCGTCCAGGTACGCAGGGAAACCCTCCAGAATTCCTTTTCCTACAGTCCCGGAGACCTGACCATCATCACCTGGGACTCGGCGTTAGTGTACGATACCACCGGAAGTACGGACATCCCGGATTTGCTGGAGTTTGCTGTTTCCCAGCTGCTGGAACTACGGTACTACGATAGCCTGCTTACCGAGGAAATGGAAAAGATGTATGCTGCTATCGAAGAAGCCGAAACCCGGTTCAGGAGGTTAAAGCACTACCGCCAGATTATGAACCAGTTGATGGAACTGGTTGTGGACATTTCGGAAATAACTGAACGGATCCAAAACTCCCTGAAGGTGACCGAGGATATCTTTTATGCCCGGGTCTACGCTGGCGCCCTGTCCATCTTCCGCACCAAGGAATGGATGGACAACATCCAGCACAAGATTTCGGTAATCCAGCGCAGTTACTCCATGTTAAGTGATGAAATAATTACCCGGCGCTCCATGTGGCTGGAAGTGGCCATCGTCTTCCTGTTTGTCCTGGAAATTGTTTTGGGCTTTTTGCCCGTATTTCATAAATAACTCTACCCGTAGTTCCTAATAGCTTTAGCTAATTTTGGCTAACTCCGGTTGAAATTCCCCGATGGGTGTATTAAAATGGAGGCATTGACAAGCCCTGTTAGCACAGGTAATTTACGAGGAGGTTAAATATGGCTGTTATTGTCCCCATCAGGGGTGTCCGGTATAATCCCGCTAAGGTAGGAGAGGTCAGGAATGTCATCACCCCGCCCTATGATGTAATTGATGCTGCCGCCCAGAACATGTATTATGAACGTCACCCTAATAATGTTATCCGCCTGGAACTGGGTAAAACTACCCCTGAGGATAATGAAACTAACAATCGCTATACCCGGGCTGCCGAAACCTTTCAGGACTGGTTACAGCAAGGGGTGCTAACCCACGACCCCAAGCCCTCCCTTTATCTCTATGAACAGGAATTTGAGGTGGGGGGCGGGAAGTTGGTCCGCAGCGGCTTTATCTGTGGAGTAAAAGCAGAAGATTATAGTAAAGGATCCGTACTCCCCCATGAAGAGACCCTGCCCAAGCACAAGGCAGACCGGCTTAACCTGATGCGGGCCGCCCTGGCTAATTTCAGTCCAATTTTTGGCCTCTATTCTGACCCGGAGCATGTGGTGGAAGCTATCCTTGCGGGGGCCAAAGACAAGCCCGTCCCTGATATTGAAGTCTTGGATGACTCCGGGGTGCTCAACCGTTTGTGGGTGATTTCCGAGCCCAAAGCTGTACAAAAGATAGTACAGTTCATGGCTGAGCAAAAGATTTTTATTGCTGACGGCCACCATCGCTATGAAACCGCAGTTAACTTCGGAAAGGAAATGGCCGCTCAGGGCAAGGACGGTTATGACTTTGTCCTAATTACCCTGGTCAACCTGTATGACAAGGGCCTGGTGGTATTCCCCACCCATCGCCTGGTGCGCAATGTGCAAAACCTGGAGGCAGTCAAACTAATTACAGACTTGGCGGCTGATTTTACTGTGGAAAAACTCCCGCCCGGCACCGCTCTCAATGCATTTCTGGCCAAGTTGGAGACTGCCGGTGCAACCGGCCACAGCTTTGGAATCTACACTCCGGAAAAGCTGTTCTACATACTGAAGCTGAAGGATGAATCCAGCCTGGACCGGCTGGACCTGGAAAATCGCTCTGCAGCGTGGAAACGCCTGGATGTGTCCATCTTGCATACTTTAATTTTAGAAAAACAGCTGGGTATCGGCAGCCGGCAGAGAGCTGACGAGAGCAACCTCACCTATACCCGGGACGAAAATTTCGCCTTAGCGTCTGTGGACAACGGTTCCACCCAACTCTGTTTCTTCATGAACCCCACCAAGGTGGAAGAGGTCACTAACATCGCTACCGGTGGGGAGAAGATGCCCCAGAAGTCCACCTATTTTTACCCAAAGATTGTAACCGGACTGGTTATTAACGACTTTTCCAAGTAGTAGGCGCCAAAATTAAGCGGCCTGGAAAGGATTGCTCCTCCCCAGGCCGTTTTTTCGTGGGTAATACCGGTCTAGCCCCTGCCGTACAGCCTTGGCACCCTGGCGCTGACCATACAGACTACCTCGTAATTTATCGTCCCGATCTTTTCCGCTAACTCTTCTACCGGTAACTTGGCGCCCGCCTGTTGTCCAAAGAGGACTGCCTCATCACCAGGTTGCACATCCGGAATGTGCGTAACCTTGACCATACACTGGTCCATACAAACTCTCCCGACCAAAGGGGCCCGCTGCCCGTTAATCAGCACCTCAGCCTTGTTGGACAGCAGCCGGGTATAGCCATCGGCATAACCCAGGGGAAGGGAGGCAATAACCTCTTTTTGCCGGGTGGTAAAAGTACAACCATAGCTGATACTGGTACCCGGAGGCACCGTCTTGACCATTGCTATCCTGGCCTTGAGGCTCATGGCCGGCCTGAGGTCAAGGCGTTTTTTGTCCACTTCATTGGAAGGGTACAATCCATAGAGAATAATCCCCGGCCTCACCAAATCCAGATGAGTCTGGGAGAGCTCTATAATAGCCCCACTGTTGGCCACATGCTTTACAGGTATAGGCAGTCCCTTTTTCTCCAGTTCCCGGCTGAGTTCCCGGAATTGGTTAAACTGCTCCCAGGTATAGGTTTTATCCTGGCAGTCGCTGACGGCAAAATGGGTATACATCCCTTCGAGCTCAAGGTTGGGGAGCTTGGCAATGCGCAGGATTTCGGTCACTGTATCCCTTTCCCGGGTTACCAGACCAATCCGGCCCATGCCGGTATCCACCTTAATGTGCACCTTGGCAGTTTTTCTTTGCTGAACGGCCGCCCAAGAGAGTGCTTCGGCCAATTCGTAGCTGAAGACCGTCTGGGTTAAGTTGTATTTCACAACGTCTACTGCCTGTTCCGGCGGAGTGTAACCCAGAATCAGTATGGGTACTCCAAATCCCGCCTTGCGCAGGGCGACACCCTCACTCAAAATAGCGATCCCCAGGCGGTCAGCCCCATTGGCCAGGGCCACCCCTGCAACCTCTACCGCACCATGACCATAGCCGTTAGCTTTGACAATGGCCATCACCTTTGCCCGGGGAGAGGTTATTCTTCTAATTTCCCTAACGTTATGAGCAAGAGCCGACAGATCGATTTCCGCCCAAACCGGTCTTGTATACAATGGTGTCACCTTCTTTATTAATTTCGAACACTACTTGCGTATCAAGGTGCGCACTATATCCGCTCGGCTAATGATGCCTACCAGTTTGCCATGTTCTACTACAGGTATGCGGTTTACCCTTTCTTCGGTCATAATGGTGGCAATCTCCTCCACCGGTGCTTCAGGACCGACAGTAAAAACTTTGGCAGTCATGAGGTCTTTTACTTGGAAAGCCACCATTTTCTGCAGGTCCTTTTCCAGCTTCTTGGTGCCTTCCAGGTAGATTACGCCGCCCAGGAGTTGAAAATGCGTAGGTATATGCAGTTTTTTGCTTCTGGCGATAATGTCACCTTCGGTTACAATGCCTACCAGCTTTCCATTGCTGTCAACTACCGGTACTCCACTAACTCCCCGGTCAGTAATTATTTTGGCTACCTCTTCAACTGTGGCTTCGGGGGCTACGGTGATAACGTCTGTGGTCATGATGTCCTTCGCTTGCATAAGTAGTCCTCCTTTTACGTCGGCTGTACTCCGGCTTGATTAGCTGCTTATTCCGCTACTTTCCGGCATACTCCCGGGTCACTATGGGCAGGGCGTTTAGCAGGTCTCCTGCAACCATACCTAGCATCCCCAGCTGCCCCAGGAGATAGTCACCGGCCAGGCCGTGGATGTAGACGCCTGCGAACGCGGCTTCTTCAGGCTTTAGGCCTTGGGCGATCAGGGCTGCGATTACCCCGGTGAGGACATCACCTGTTCCGCCGGTGGCCATTCCCGGGTTGCCGGTTGAGTTTATGTAGGTGCGGCCGTCGGGACAGGCTACTATTGTTTTGGCGCCTTTAAGCACCAGGACTGCTTTCCAGTCTTGTGCGGCGGCTTGGGCTGTCTTTAGGCGGTCATTTTGAATTTCGGGTATGGATACTCCCAGAAGCCTGGCCATTTCTCCCGGATGGGGAGTGAAGACAGCCGGCGCCTTTAATTGCTTAATCAGTTCAGGCTGCTTGGCCAAGGCATTCAGGGCGTCTGCGTCAATGACCATAGGGACTGAAAGTTGGGGCAGTAGATTGTGGACTAGTTCGACAGTTGAGCCATCCTGGGAAAGTCCGGGTCCGATGGCTAAAACGTCAGCACCTGAGGCCATCTGCCGGATTGGCTCAAGAGCTTCGGGACCCAGGGTCTTCCGCCCGGTATCAGGAAGTGGGTTGGTCATAACTTCGGTGAGTTTGATTTCCATCAGGGCGTTGAGTCCCCGTGGTATTCCCAGAGTTACCAGGCCGGCTCCGGCCCGGAGGGCGGCCATGCCGGCCAGGGCAGCAGCACCGGTTAGGCCTTCTGAGCCGCCTATTACTGCTACCCTGCCGCAGCTTCCTTTGTGAGTCCCGGTGTTCCGCCCGGGTATTAAAGACCGTACCAGGTCTCCGGTAACCAACCGGCATTTCAGGCCTAGGGCGTTTACCAACAGCTTGGGAATGGAAATGTCTGCTGTGTGTAGTTCACCACCGTATTCCGCTCCGGGCTGAAGGATGTTTCCCAGCTTGGGAAGGGCAAAGGTCACGGTATGGGTGGCCCGGATACAGGGCCCGGTTACTTTTCCGGTATCCCCTTCCACCCCGGACGGAATATCTACTGCTACTACCGGTTTTTTGCTTTCATTAACAGCTTCCACCACTCGTCCAACATGCTCACTGAGTTCACCCTTGAAACCTGTTCCGTAGATGGCATCAACAATTAAATCAGTATAGACCAAGGCTACCCGGACTATATTCAGGCTGTTGGCATTGACCGCAGGGTAAACTTTGTGACCCATCTTCTGTAAGATATCCAAATTAATCTTGGCATCACCGGAGATTTCCTCCGGATTAGCCAGGAGCAGCGTTTTTACCTCCGCCCCCTGGTTGATGAGATGCCGGGCAATGACAAATCCGTCCCCTCCGTTATTGCCTTTTCCTGTCATAACAGTAACTTTTTTACCTGTTAAGTCCCCTAAAACCCGGGAGATTACTTCTACCACTTTTAGTCCGGCATTCTCCATGAGGACCACTCCGGGTATACCCAGGTTCTCAATGGCCATCCGGTCCAGCCTGCGCATCTCTTCTGCAGTGGCGATGTACATCTCTCTATTCCCCCTTGAATTGATGCCGGACCCGTTACTTTGTGTGGCTACGGGCCCTCAGTATACTTTGGTCAGGTATCCGACCGGTCGTAAGAAGCGGGTGAGCACTAGCCCAACGCAACCGCGTAGGCCACTGCGTGGCTATTGCTGTGCGCCAGGGAAATCATTACCTGGCTGACTCCAAGCCCCCGGGCAATCTCCAGGGTTTTGCCCCGGAGAAGAATCCTGGGGGCGCCGTCTTGCTTCACAACCTCAATGTCCTGCCAGCGGACCCCGCTGAAACCACAGCCGAGTGCCTTGAGGACCGCTTCTTTGGCGGCAAAACGGGCCGCAAAAGAAGGATAGGGGTTCTTTTTGCTCTGGCAGTAGGCAATTTCCTCCGGAGTAAACACCTTGGTGGCAAACCTGCCTGCACTTGCCATGACAGCTTGCTTAATTCTTTCTATCTCTATAATATCTGTTCCAATGCCAATAATCAAAATAAAATCACCCCGGTACGCGACAATGTCCGTCAAATGCTTTATATAGCTTTGCCAAAAACATCCTTATAAAATCCCGCCAAACGTAGCAACCCCCTGCCTGGGCAGAGGGTTTCCTAACTAAAATAAAACTTTGATAATGATGATGATTACAGTACTCCCAAACAAAACCGGAAGGTACTACACTTACATACCCAGAATCTTTTTCAGTTTCTTCGCCTGGGCCCGGCTTACCGGGACCTCGCTTTTCTCGGCATCCTCCACTATCAGGGTGTAGGTACCATTGAAAAAGGGGACAATCTCCCTAACCTTGTGCAGGTTGACAATATAACACCGGTGGGTCCGGAAGAACATTGCCGTGCTCAGACGGGCTTCCAGTTCCTTCAGGGTATACCTGGTAAAGAGCTTATCGGAAAAAGTCTTAATGTATACATAGTCCTGTTCGGTAAAGGCATAGATTATGTCTGATTCATTCACCAGAATAGTCTTGCCCTGTTTTTCGGCAGGGATCCGGTCAATCTTAAACTGGGAACCGGGCAGCGGCTGGGGAGCATCTCCCTTAACCTGCTCAGCCTCACCGGCTCCGGCGCCTTCTGCCGCCTGTTGCTGCTGGACACTCTTTGCTATTTTGGCGATGGCTCTGGCCAATCGTTTCTCATCAATGGGCTTTAGAAGGTAGTCCACTGCTTCTACATCAAAGGCTCTTACCGCATATTCATCATAAGCGCTTATGAAGATAACTTTGGGAGGATTGGGTAGTTCTTTAATTCGAGCACCTAATTCCAGACCGTTCATTCCGGGCATCTCGATATCCAGAAACAGGATGGAATAGTCCAGGGCCTTAATCAGGGTCAGGGCCTCCTGGGCGTTGGTGGCTTCCCCTACTACTTCTACGTTCTCGAACTGCTGCAATAAAAAGCGCAGTTCTTTACGAGCAGGGTACTCGTCATCAACTATTAATGCTTTTAACTTCATAAGTCTCCCCTCCTTCATTTACTTCCAGCATTAACGGAATCCTCATGTAGATGGTAGTCCCTTTGTCTACTTCGCTAACTATCTTGAGACCGTAGTCCTCGCCGAATAAACTCTTCAGCCGTTCATGAACATTGCTCAAGCCCACCCCATTACCGGAACCGTAACCGGGAAGCAAAACCTTTGGAAATCTGTCTTTAGATATCCCCACTCCGTCATCTTTAATTATAACCAGTAATTCCCCATCCACCTTCCTGGCAATAATCTGGACCGCACCTTGTCCCATTTTGGGAGTGATGCCGTGTTTAACTGCATTTTCTACCAGGGGCTGAATACAGAGCACCGGTACCTTATATTCCATAAGCTCGGGGTCAATATCCCGCAAAATTCTCAGTTTTTCCCGGAACCTGGCCTTTTCTAACACCAAATAGGTATTGACATATTCAAGTTCTTCCTCCAGAGTATTAAACATACCGTGTTTTTTTAAGGAGTGGCGGAAGAAAGAAGCCAACCGGATTAACAATCTCCGGGCTGTTTCCGGATTGGTCCTGCTGAACATAATTATAGTGTTCAGGGTATTAAATAAAAAATGTGGATTTATCTGGGCATGGAGAGCCTGCAGCTCGGCCTTGGTAACCAACTGGGCCTGGCGGTCAAGCTCGGCCAGTTCCATCTGGACGGCTAACAACTGGGCAATCCCTACTGCCAGCTTAATTACGTTGGGTGGGATCTTCCCCTGTCTGGTCTGGTAAAGTTTCACAACTCCAACGACCTTGCCCTGGCATTTCAGCGGCGCTATTACCGCTGCCTCCAGGGGACAATCGCAGTCTTTTACCGGGCACTTAAGATTTTCTTTATTTTCTACGATTTTTAGTTCCCCGGTGGATATAACTTGTTTGGTAGCATAGGTTAGAATTAGTCTACCCGGCTGGTGGCGTTCACATCCGGCGCCTACATAAGCCAGTACCCGCTCCCGGTCTGTAATGGCGACAGCGGCTACATCACTGATTTTTAAAATGATTTCTGCGGTCTTCCGGGCCGTTTCCTCATTAAGCCCCCGACGCAGGAAAGGCAGAGTCTCATTGGCAATTTGCAGGGTGGGGTCCATGGGATGGTCGTCCAGCTTTACCGTTAAGACCCTTCGTTTGCCCAGGTAGTCCGAGGCTGCATAGACCGTACCTACATTGATAATGCCCAGGAGGAGAGTAATCTCCCACCAGATACCGGCCCCTACCTTAAGCACACCGATTAGCAAAGCCTGCACCAAAGTCAGGGCTAAACCCAAACCGGCTGCCCGCAAAAATTTCATCGGGTTCCTCTCCCTTCTGCCACGGTGTAAGCACAGCAACTAATGCAACATTTGGTGAAAATCCGGTTTGCTTCGAGGCACCCATTGTCGAGAAAGTTTTTGGCAACATTATAAATATTCTCTCTATTTTTCAGGATTCCTTTATTTATCGAGAAAAATTTTGCAGGAAATTTAGTCTATACCAGTCAATAGCAAAACTTAACGGGCATAAAACTAAAATCAGCCGCCGGATAGAGATTTAGTATTGTTGAAATGATAGGGTTGAGTTGATTATTCGGAGGTGCGGACCATGGAACTGAACCCTGTTGCCCTTAAAATCCTGGAGGAACGCTATCTCCAACCGGGCGAAACACCTGAAGGCCGTTTTCGGGCCATTGCCCGGCATCTTGCCTCAATTGAGGGAGACCACAAGGGTGAATGGGAGGAAAAATACTTTGCTGCCTTTGACCAAGGTTTGCTCATTCTCAACAGTCCTGTCCTGGCCAATTACGGGGTAGCCGGTCGTAAGCCCCAGGGCTCAGCCTGTTTTGTGGTCAAAGTAGAGGATGATTTGGAGGATATCGGCAATACCAAAACAAAGGCCATGCTAATCCAAAAATCCGGCGGAGGGACCGGTCTAAACTTCAGTACCCTGCGTCCCAGAGGAGCGCTGATTGGTTCCACCGGCCGCCCCAGCAGCGGGGTAGTTCCTTTCCTGCTAAGCTTTCATGCTGACTGCCAGGCTGTCAGCCAGGGCGGCTTCCGCCGGGGAGCCTTCATGGCTGTCCTGGATTGCCGGCATCCGGACCTGGAGGAATTTATAGACATCAAGCGTGATCCCCGGGAACTAACCAATTTCAATCTTAGTGTTGGGATAACCGACCGGTTTATGGAAGCCGTCCTGGCCGACAGGGACTGGGAATTACGCTGGCACAATTATAAAGGAGAAAAGGAAATCAGCCGAGTAACCAGGGCCAGGGACATTTTCTTGCGCATAGTAAGGGCTGCCCATAATAACGGCGAGCCCGGCTTGCTGTTTCTGGACCGGCTCCAGGAGACCAATCCCATTCCCTCCCGGATCATAAACTGTACAAACCCCTGTGGTGAACAACCCTTAAGCCCCTGGGAAAGCTGTGTCCTGGGCCATGTTAATCTGGCAGCCCACCTTAAGCGGATATCCTGCGGGAGTAACCAGGTCGCTGAGCCTGGCGCCAAAACATTGCCTTCCTCCAGTCAATTGGCAAGGCTGGTATCTATGGAAGCAGGTGTCGGACCCAGTTGGCCCCAGTGCCTGATCACCCCCAGACGAAACTATAGCATCGATTGCCAAAAACTTGCGGACACAGTCACCCTTTTAGTACGCATGCTGGACAATGTGGTTACCTTGAACGAGTATCCCCTGCCGGTACTTCGGGAAACCCACAGCCGCTCCCGCAAGATAGGCCTGGGTTTTACAGGCTTAGCCGATGTCCTCATTCGCCTGGGACTACCCTATAGCTCCGAGGAAGGGCTAAACTTATCCGGAGAAATCATGCGCTTCATCAACCAGGAAGCATTGCGGGCCAGCGTGAATCTGGGCCTGGAGCGGGGCAGTTTCCCCCTGTTCCTGCAAAGCATCTACCACGGCAAAGTTCCCGCACTGCGCAATGCGGCCAGAACCACCGTCGCGCCAACCGGAACAACCTCCGCCATCCTGGATGTAGAAGGCTACGGTTGTGAGCCCCTGGCGGCAATTGCCTATACGAGAACCATGCTGAACGGCCAAAAGGTCCCCTTCGTATCCGGACTCTTCCGGGAAATTGCCCGGGAGGAAGGCTGGTACTCCGGGGAACTCATGGACAGGGTCACCGCCCAAGGCACCGCCCGGGTACCCGGCGTCCCCGCCAAATGGCAGAAGGTGTTCGTCACCGCCGGGGAAATCCACTATCTGGACCATATCCGGATGCAGGCTGCCCTGCAGAGACATAATGATTCGGGAATCAGTAAAACGGTCAATCTCCCCGCCGATGCCACGGTCGATGATGTCTACCAGGCCTACCTAACCGCTTACCGGACTAAACTAATCAAAGGTATTACCGTCTTCCGGGCCGGCTCCCGCCAAGGCGCCCCTATAGAGTTAGGCGCCGGGGTAAAATGTGACTGCTAATCCGGTCCGGTACTGATTTTGATTCAGGTATCAAGGAGGTTCAGTATTGAAAATCGGAGCACGTATCATCAAAACCGGAGTGGCTGTAGCCACAGCAATTTATCTTTGCAAGCTCCTGAAGGTGGAGCCGTCCACCTTTTCGGCCATCTCGGCCCTGTTAAATGTGCAGCCCTCGGTCCACCAGACTCTAAAAAAGGCCTTGGAACAAGTAAATGTCTTTAACCCAGGGCTTTGAGCAGTTTTTTTACCTTTACAGGCATTTTCCCTAATTTGGGAATATGGGTAGTGATAAACGAATTGGTTAAAATCACGCGCATTGATTTCAAAACATATTCTTTTTTAGACCCATTCTTAAGCCTGGCCCATTGACCTAACTTGTAAAAATAGTATTCCTGATAACACTTTAAAACTTCCGCAAATAGCTCATCACAGGTCATATTGATGGGTTTTATTACTGTATCCACCAGGTTATAACGGCTATAATCACAGGTAGCGATATGGGGCTGAAGTTCCTGGTACATATCGGCATAGGGCCAGGGGGCTAAAAGCAGGAAATGGGCAAAATCAGGGTTGTACCCCTTGGCTAATTCCAAGGTCTGTCTGATATTCTCCATGGTTTCCTCCGGGGTGCCTAAAACAAAAGAAGTTTCACTGATTATTCCGGCCTGGTTGATTATCTCCAAAGCCTTTTTGGAGTCATTGGTAGCAATGCCCTTTTGGAAACGGTCCAACAATAGCTGGCTGGTAGCTTCCACCCCGACGTAGATATGGACTACCCCTGCCTGCCGGTATTTGTGGATTATATCTTCATCACGGACAATATCATCCACCCTGGTTTCCAGCAGCAGCTTAACGCCGAGGTTGCCCTTAATCAACCAATCGAGGATAGCCTCCCAGCGTTCCCGGTCCTTGGTGGGCAGCTCATCCGCAATCAGGATCACATCAACCCCGTGTTTGTTCGCCAAGAGTTCTATTTCAGCGGTAACACTGTCCACACTGCGTGCCCGCCAGGATTGGTGCCAGAATTTTTGCTGGGAACAAAATTGGCAATCATGACTGCAGCCCCGCGAGGTCGAAATAACGGCCAGTCGGGATCCCGGAAAGATATAATAAGTATAATCCTCCCACTCTACCAATTCCCAGGCCGGTGTCAGGCTGTCCAGGTCGCAGACAAAAGGTCTCTCAGGTGTAGCCACGACCTTGCCCTGGGAGCGATAAGCCAAACCTTCAATATTATAGGGTAATTCCTTGGCTTGGAGGGCATTGACCAATTCCCGGAAAGTTACCTCACCCTCCCCCCTGACCACGTAATCAATAAAAGTATATTTTCCCAGTATCTCCTCATAACAAAACGTGGGATGTACACCCCCGATAACTGTAGTCACCTCTCCCAAAACCTGCTTAGCTGCAGCCAGAACCTCCGCAGCTGCCGGCATGGTGGAGGTGTACGCTGTAGTGGCTACGATATCCGGTTTATACCTTACTATGTTGGCGGCAATTTCCTCAAGTCTGTGATTCTTGGTCATGGCATCATAAATTTTAACCTGGTGACCATCTTTCAAGAGTTCTCCGGCTATATAGACGAAGCCGCAATTTAGCCATTTTCCGGCAGATTCCACCACCCCGCAATGATAATCAGGAGTAACTAACAATACCCTGGCCATTTAGACACCCCCTGTGAACTTACAGCCGGATTTGCTCTGCAGCAAGTTTGCTTTGCGGGCCAATAAGCGCCAAAAATGCAGGCCCAGGCCTACCAGGGTAAACATCAGCACATGTTTGATTATTAAGGCCGGTATGATACCTTTACCTAAAGCAGGAAGCCATTCATAATCTTTATAGGCCAAAGTCCTAGGTATCCCGCCAAGCAGAATCCAGGCTAAAGCTATTTTGGCATATCCTGTAAATTTCCGGTATACGGTAAGGAAAAGCCGGACCTGTTCCGGTGAGCTTCGCTCATCAACCTGGCGGTAAATAATCAGCAGCAGAATGGATAAACTGGCTAACATAGCAGTGGCCACATCATGAAAATAGTTATTCATTACAATGAGGATTGCTAACATGGCTTCCCCCTTTTTTTGCGCATAGTTTTTAGCAGCCCTATTTAATTAACCAAACCCCGGCATGAGAGCCCTGGTAGACTAAATTAAGGCCAAACAAGTGGAATACCAGTACAACCAGGGCGAAAATAGTAAACCAGGCAGCCCGTGTCCCTTTCCAGCGGTAGGTAATCCGCAGGTGAAGATAGCTACCGTAAACCAGCCAGGATATCAAGGACCAGGTTTCAATGGGATCCCACCCCCAGTATCTGCCCCAGGACCGTTTCGCCCAAATAGCGCCTGCTATGATCATAATAGTTAATGCGATAAACCCGAAAGCCAGGTTCTGATAGCTCAGTTCATCCAAGCTGCCCAAGCCCGGAATCCGCTGCCAAAAGCCTCCCTCCTGGCCTTGTTGCTGCTTGCGCTGCTTGAGGAGATAAAGAATACCAAAGGCGGTGGCCAGTACTGTAGCACCGTAACCGATCATGGCAAAAATTACGTGCACAATCAACCAATAGGTGGCAAAGGTAGCCGGTAGGGGTAGAATATCCGGGGAGGATAAAACTGCTAAACCGATCATGATGAAAGAAAGTGGCATTACAACTATTCCTAATGAACGGAACTTAAGGTTCCTATACTGTAAATATAGAAAAAACGCTACCGCAAACCAGGAAAAAGCGCCAAAAGATTCATAATAGGTTAAATATGGCCCATGCCCGGCTCTTACCCAACGAATTATCAAAGCTGCGCTATGTGGGACTATACCGGAGAGGGCAACCCGGGTAGCTGGGCGCAAATACTTGTCCCTGCCATACACCAGGCTATAGAGATATAACAAAGTGCTGCCGGCATATAAGCCCACTGCCACCCAAAACAAGATGACCTCCAGTTTAAGCATGTCTAGAACTCCCCCTTTGTCAGAAATACTTCCAATTCCCCTGTCAACTCTGCTATTAACTCCCTGAAACGCTGTGGATAGCGGCGTGATGTTCCCCCTATTATGACCTTAGTATAATCCCTTTCATACTGCAGATAAATGTAGATCTTTTGGGGAATGAGCAAATAAATCATGATTAACCCTGCCACCGCCAGCCAAAACCCGGTATAGACCAGCGGCAGTCCAGGATCTTTGCTGATCTTAATGGCTGACCAGCGCCTTAAATCAGGAAAACTAACCTGATAATCGTCAAATTCAATAGTTTCACCAATAGCTGCATAACCGCTATGCAAAACTTGCTTCCCCCGGGTAATCCGGATTTGCAAACCGGGGTTTACAGGCTGATAACTTCCGGTAATATAGCCGGCTTTTTTCTTTAAATCAGGAAAAAAGGCCAGCCAAAGCTTAAGGTCTGTACCGGGAACAGCAAAACTGTCCTGGTATGCATGGGAGGCCGGATGTGCTGAGGTACTAATATTAACATAGCTCTCCAGCAGTACCTTGCCTGTTTTATCCTTGATCACCACAGCAGGAGCATAGCCGTAGAACTCCTGGTGCAAAGATACTCCCCCGAAATTGACCGGTTGGCTTTTTGTAACCAGGGATTCCCTGGTTACCCCGCCGGCAGTTGACAAGGTTATTTTGCTGCTGTAGTCATCCGGAACCCCTTGGGGAGGGTATTTTATTTCCAGGGCTTGCAGGGTAAGCGCAAACTTCCCGTACCCAGCATCCTTATAGAAAGGCCCATATAAAGGGGCCTCGCGAAGATAGATGTAACCGGCCGGTTCATCCATAATGGTCTGTCCTTCTGTGATGACCATCGTACCATCCATGCTCACCAGTGCATCCACCGCAAATCCCACCAGCATGATTAACAGGCTGATGTGGAAGACAATACTGCTATATTTACCCCATTTATTTTTGTCTATCCGGTAAGCATTGTCTTGATAGCGATAAGACCAGTCTTTACCTGCTAAAAATCCGCTAATTAAGCGTTTAAGCTTTCCCTCTTCATGATGATTAGAAACCAGAAAGGAATTTTTGGATGCGGTCAATAGGGTGTCTTGGTCCAGGGTTCCTGAGTTTGTTTTAGTTAATATTTTTACTTGTTGAACGGTACAAGCCAAAGTGTTCAGAAACAAAATGACAATGAGCATAGTGAACCAGCCGGACAGGTAAAACCGGTCCAACAGACCGGTTTGCTGTCCAGTTATAATACCCGGTTTAGAAAGTATGGCCCCTATTATCAGTATGGCAGTTAGGGCAATAATGGTAACTGCTGCCAGCTTTTTGGATATGAATATTGTCCAGAGTTTGCTCCAGAGTATCTTAACCACTGTTTACACCAACTTTTTTAGCAATAGAAGCCTGTGGTAAAATACCGCAGACTTCCTATTGGCTTAGCTTTCCTTAATAAGTTCTTGAACCGTGCTGGGTGGTATAACATCTCCCAGTCGCCCAACCGGTAAATCCGTCACCGCTTAAAAAGTGCGTGATCTTGGTCGTTGGGGTTGAACTACCACTCACAATATCCTGGTACTGGGCATTGGTTCCATGAATGAAGCCTTTGCGATTGGGATAAGTAACTGTATTGCCTCCGTGGCAGGTACGGCAAGTCCTGCCGCTATGACTGCTGTGGCTGCCAAAACGGCTGCCCGCTCCGCCGCTTTTATAAACACTGGTTTTATGACACAAAAGACAAAAGGCATCACTATTCGGGTCTTTCTTCAACATGTACTGATTGCTGGAACCATGGGGACCTTTCACATTAGTATCAGCGCTGTAAGTCGCTGCTGTAGTATCAACCCCATGGCAATCAGTACATTTTAAGGGCGTATGTTCATTAGCTGTCTGGTTAAACGGCGCTTCCATAGTGACTTTATTACCGTTTGTGGCAGTTGATGTGGTATAAGGGTTATTTCCTGAGCCAAACACCGGGTGGACCGAGGAATTGGCGGGATTAAACTCCTTGGCCTGGTTGGTCTGCCCGGAGGGCGGTGAAGCGCCATAAGCATAATTGGAGTGACACTTCAGGCAAACCTCTGCC
This sequence comes from Bacillota bacterium, assembly GCA_021848765.1. GTDB lineage: Bacteria > Bacillota > Carboxydocellales > JAJZTU01 > JAJZTU01. Next base: position 722 of record JAJZTU010000045.1, on the reverse strand, counting down.
TGCAAATCCGCACCGGGTTTGATGATGAAATCACCGGAAGCAGGCTCTGCCCCTGCGGGAACATTAGCCCAGTTAACACCCACCCCGCTTACTCCTTTTAGCGGCCCCTGATCCGCCCCATTACGCACTGCCGGTGTGCTGCTGTTAGCCTCATGCGGGTTGTGGCAATCGGTGCATTCCGCGTGGCGGGTTAAAATGCTGGCATAGTTTTCTGTATTGCTATGGGCATTGTTCTTAGCCGGGTCGTTGACCGGATGCTTGTAGGCTTTTCCCAGCAGTCCGTTGATATTGGCTGCACCCGCGGTAGAACCGTCATGGCACTTGGTGCAGTTGCCTTCTTCAAAGGACTTGGTTAACCAGTTATTGGTGGACCCATGAGGGTCGTGACACTCGGTGCACTGGTAACTCCTGGCAGAATGACCTGAACTCAGGTATCCCGTCTTATTCCAACCACCCGGGTTAGTGCTGAAACTCACGGTGGGAAAATTAACCGAATACGGGACAACTGTCGTACTATCCACCTGGCTTACCGGATAAGGACCGGAATCATGGCATTTAAGGCAAAAGGAGGTGGTATCGGCTGTCCATTTGGTGTTGGTATTGTCAGGGTCAGCCAACCGGTTGGCTGAGGTTACATAGTGGGGGTTATGACAATTGACACACTCCACCCTGGAACCGTCGGCCTGGTCGGCATCAGAAACCTTGTGCCTGGATGTCAGGTT
>JAJZTU010000358.1 GCA_021848765.1 Bacillota bacterium | reverse complement strand
TTCTTAGGAAGATCCACCCCGGCAGCCATCAAAATAATGGGCCAGATTATGGTATGGAAGCGCACGATATCTTTTCCCACCAGCTGCACATCCGCCGGCCAGTACCGTTTAAATTTGCTGTCATCCCCGGCACTGTACCCCAAAGCGGTAATATAGTTACTTAACGCATCAAACCAAACGTAGATGACGTGCTTAGGATCCCAGGGCACCTGAATGCCCCAGTCAAAAGTGGTCCGGGAAACACACAAGTCTTCCAGGCCCTGCTTAATAAAGCTCACCATCTCATTACGCCTGGTAACCGGCTGGATAAAATCAGGATTGGCTTCAATATAAGCCAGCAGGCGGTCAGCATATTTGGACATTCTGAAGAAATAGCTTTCCTCCCGCAGCAGTTCCACCGGCCGCCCGCAGTCCGGGCAATTACCCTCCTGCAGCTGGCGCTCGGTCCAGAATGTCTCACAGGGGGTACAGTACCAGCCTTCATATTCTGACTTGTAGATATCCCCTTTGTCGTAGATTGTCTGAAAGAGATTCTGTACCGCCTTTTTGTGCCTGGGCTCAGTAGTCCGGATGAAGTCACTGTACTCCACCTCGAGTTTCTTCCAAAGTTCCTTGAAGTTTGCCACAATTTTATCCACATGCTCAATAGGCGTCACCCCTTTGGCCTTGGCGGTACGCTCGATTTTTTGGCCGTGCTCGTCCGAGCCGGTCAGAAACCAAACATCAAACCCGGTCAGTTTCTTGTAGCGGGCAATGGTATCAGAGGCTACTGTTGTATAGGCGTGGCCGATATGCAGGTTGTCGCTTGGATAATAAATTGGTGTGGTAAGATAAAACGTAGGTTTACTCATTTTTGGTTACCTCCCTCTAGATCAGCTTTTTCTTGCTATTACCAATTTAGAATTTAAAAAATAAAAACCCCTCGTCCCTACAGGGACGAAAGGATTCCTTCGTGGTACCACCCTATTTCATCCTTGACCGGTTTGTATTTCCGCGCATACCGGCACAAGGACCTCAAAAACCGTTAACGGGGTTTAACCGGCAAAGCCTATCTTTGGTAGCAGCCAAAGTTCAACTTCACAGCTCCGGGACCATCTTCACCATTGGACCTTGGCGGGTTTTCAGCTCCCCCCGCTCTCTGAACAAGCTCCATAACGGTTACTCTTCCTTTCTTAGCCCTTTTATCTATAAAATTGTGCAGAGTTTAAAGTGATAATAACTAATAAATAGTCCTTTGTCAAGTATGCCCAAAGTCCTAGCCATTTAATGTAAAATTTTATCTAATTTTAGCTAAAAAATAGGTTGACTTTTACTGGAATCTCTGGTACCATAAGGGTGTAGATTGTTGTCGAAAAATGTTGAAGGGAGAGACGTGAAAAATGAAATCAACTGGTATCGTACGTAAAGTAGACGAGCTCGGCCGGGTGGTGATTCCCATCGAGTTGAGGAGAACCCTGGGAATTGATGAGAAGGATGCGCTGGAAATTTACGTGGACAGCGAAAAGATCATATTGAAGAAATATGAGCCTGCCTGCGTATTCTGCGGAAATGCACGAGACATTAACCACTTCAAAGGTAAGAATGTCTGCAGGGAATGTGCCCAAATGATGGGCAACCAGGCAGCTATGTAATTCTATTCCAGAAAAGTGGTCCTACAATTAAATACCAGAAATGAAAATCCCTGTCTATAAGGCAGGGGTTTTTGCTTGTCGTAGTTTATCGTAATTTGTCGAATATTGGCTTAGGTTTTTTCTTTCACAACCGCCTGGTAGACCTCTCTTTTGGGAAGATTTCTTGCCTTAGCTGCTTCCTTAATAGCGTCCTTTTTGGAAAACCCTTCCTGCTCCAAAAGCTCGACATGTTCCGCTAAAGATAGCCGGGCCCACCATTCACCGGATTGAGCCGGGGATTTTCCCTCCCCTCCCTCAATGACCAGTACTAATTCACCCTTAACTCCTGTTTGCCGGAAATAGTGCAGTACCTCTGTAGCGGTTCCTTTAATAACTTCTTCAAACTTCTTGGTAAGCTCCCTGGCCACCACAATTTTTCTGTCCCCAAGACAGGGATCCAACTCCTCCAGAGTCTTCAACAGGCGGTGAGGCGCCTCATACAAAATGGTGCTACCCTGCTCTCCCGTTAAGTTATTTAGTTGTTCCCTGCGGACTTTTTTATCTGAGCTCAAAAAGCCTTCAAAGACAAACCGGTTAGTTTTCAGGCCTGATGCCACCAGAGCTAAAATTCCGGCAGACGGACCCGGTACCACGACCACAGGCACCCCCTGCTGCCAGGCCAATACCACCAGGTCATGCCCGGGGTCCGAAATTCCCGGCATGCCCGCATCCGTGACCAGGGCAATCTTTTTGCCCTCCTTAACCTGTTCTAGTAATTGCGGACCCTTACTACGCTTATTATGCTCATGATAACTGGTCAAAGGGGTGGATATTTCAAAATGAGTCAAAAGCTTCCTGGTATGCCGGGTATCTTCCGCAGCGATGAGGTCTGCCTCCCGGAGGATGCGCAAGGCCCGGAAAGTTATGTCCTCCAAATTGCCGATAGGAGTAGCCACAAAGAACAGGCACCCACCCTCATGCTCCCCCGGTTTGGGGGCAAATCCGCCCAGTCTTTCCACACCTTGTCCATTATCCCGACCCACACTCATGGCCATCCACCTCAAGACCCAGCATCTTTGTCACCGTAGTCCAATTCCTTAATTCCTTCGGCAACCAGCATATCCCCGCCGCCAACCACCTGAAGTTCCTCATTTATCAACTTAGCTCCGCCGGCAATCAAGCTAAGCTTCCGGTCCCGCGTCAACTGCTTGATAGCCTTTTCCCTGCGCAGGGCCATTCCCCAGGAGGGCAGTTCCTCAACATATACTAAAGTAACCGGCTGCCTGCCCCTGGTATATTTGGCTCCCTCACCCGCATTATGGGCGGCAAGCCTTTTCTGCAAATTATTGGTTGAACCGGTGTACAAGGTACCATCTTTGCACCGGA
>JAJZTU010000357.1 GCA_021848765.1 Bacillota bacterium | reverse complement strand
CTACTACCGGGACCTGGGCTTGTTCCAAAGCAGTAACCAACTGGTGAGCTTTTTCGGGTGGGACAGCGATTAGCAGTCCACCTGAGGTTTGAGCATCAGCCAGGACAAGCTGAGCTTCTTTGTTGATACTCACATCCCAAACAATATCGTTTAGGAGATATTCCAAGTTCCTATGGGTTCCACCGGGTGCAATCCCTTGGGCAATAAGTTTCCAGGCTTCAGGCAATACAGGTACTTGGCTTAACCTGATTTTTGCCCCTACGCCGCTGCCCTTAGCCATTTCGTGCAAGTGGCCCAGGAAGCCGAAACCGGTAATGTCGGTGCAGGCATTAACTCCGACTTCTACCATCGCTTCAGCCGCAGCCTTGTTCAGGGTGCTCATAACCTCCACTGCTTTGTCCACGGTCTCTTGGGAGACTATGCCACGCTTGATAGCTGTAGTGATGATGCCAATACCCAGGGGCTTAGTCAACACTAAAACATCCCCTGGCTTGGCCCCGGCATTGGTGACCACTTTTTCCGGTTCAATGACAGCGGTCACTACCAAGCCATATTTAGGCTCATTGTCATCAATAGTGTGGCCGCCGATAATGCTGATACCGGCTTCTGCTGCTTTTGTGGCTCCACCTTTGAGAATTTCCGCCAACACTTCCAGCGGCAGTTGCTTAGAGGGGAAACCTACAATGTTTAGGGCAAAGAGAGGTTTGGCTCCCATGGCGTAGATATCGCTAAGAGAGTTAGCAGCGGTAATCAGGCCAAATGTATAGGGATCATCTACCACCGGGGTAAAATAATCTACGGTCTGCACAATAGCTAAATCATCGCTAATCCGGTATACTGCTGCATCATCAGCGGTGTTAGTTCCCACTAAAATGTTGGGGTCATCGATTTTGGGTAAATAGCGCAGCACCTGCGCCAAGTCCTGAGGACTTATTTTCGCTGCTCAACCGGCGCAGTGGGCCAGCTTAGTCAATGTTACTTCATTATTACTCATTTCAATTTACTCCTTTCTGAAGAGGAAATTATTCTTACCTCTATCTCTAGTTATCCGATTGGAATTACTTACGCTTAGTATACCATTAACAGAAAGTTAACAAAAATATATTGTTTCAATAGTTAATATTGAAAAATTTAATGAATAGGTTTTCAGCTTATTTTGCTGAGAAGGAAAAATAATTTATACTATAGAAATACAAACTATAGATTTTCGTTAAGTAAATATTATGGGGGTTTAATTGTGAATTTTAACCATCTGAAAGTTTTTTTGGTTGTAGCTAAAAACCTGAGTTATTCCCGTGCTGCTGAAGAGCTTTTCATTAGTCAACCTACCGTTTCGATCCAAGTGAAAAAATTAGAAGAAGAACTGGGGATAGACCTCTTTGAGCAGTTGGGTAAAAAAATCTATTTAACAGAAGCAGGAAAACTGCTTTACTCCTATGTCAACCGGATTTTTTCCTTAGCTGTAGAAGCTGAGTTAGCCGTTCAAGAGCTAAAAGGACTCTGTTCAGGCCAGCTGGTAATTGGGGCCAGTACTACGCCAGGAATCTATCTTTTGCCGGAAATTATCGGCTCTTTTCAGGAGCTCTATCCAGGACTGGGGATCTCCCTGGAAATCTCCAATACCCATAAGGTACAGGAACAATTACTGCTTAATCAACTAGACTTAGGGGTAGTAGGGGAGGAACTGATGCTGGATCCCCAGTTGCAGATTGAGCCGCTAATTGAAGACGAACTGGTGGTCATTGTGGCTGCCGGGCACCCTTTAGCAGAGAGACAATCTATTACTTTGGAAGAACTGTTCCAGCAGCGACTAATTCTGCGGGAGCGAGGCTCAAGCACCAGGGAGGTTTTGGAGGAGAAAGTCCGCCATCAGGGTAACAAACTAAAGGTTGCTATGCAATTGAGCAGTGTGGAAGCTATTAAACAGGCGGTGGCAGCTAATTTAGGGGTATCCATTGTTTCTAAGCTTTCAGTAGGACTGGAATTAGGTGCGGGGGTGCTGAGCATTCTCAGCTTTAGTGACGTCCAATTAGTCAGGCAAATTAATTTAGCCTATCATAAGGATAAAAAAATCTCGCCGGCAGTTCGGGAGTTTATGAGGTATTTGAGCAGATATGATTCAAATAACAGGTCTCTAGGGAAGAATTATGTCCAATAATAACTAAAAGTTATTGGCATAATAACATTATATTATATATAATTAACCCACAACAACCTTCGAAGTCCGGGAGGAAAGGGGCTGGTGCCTCCCGCGGGCTGCAAACCCGTTGGCTTGCCTGTAATCCAGGTGGGAGTCCGGTTCGATTCCGACTTCCTCCCTCCATTAGATACAAAGAAACCCCTGATAGCCACCAAAACTTTTACGGCCACTCATTTTTATCATGCTCGGCAGAAGACCCCTATTTCTAAAAGTGGGGGATGAATGCGCTTCCCCCGCTGGTACAAAAAATTCTCTCAACCAAAACAAAACACTTGTTCTCTTTGTAAATAAATGGTATGATAGAGGCGATAAAATAAATGTAAAGGTGGTGAAATAGATTGTACCGCGTAATCAAGACATCTTTTCGAACGTCTAAAACGGACCTTGACCGGTTGTTCGCCTGTAATCGTGAATCCGCCAGGGTCTGGAACGATTGCCTGAGTCACGCCAAAGAGCACCACAAACAAACAGGTAAGTGGATTGGCAAAATGGACTTACAGGTTTTAACAAAAGGCCGATACCACCTGCATAGCCAGAGTATCCAATCAATACAAGAACGCTATCTGGAAGCAAGGAAAAATGCCTGGAAAGCGAAGCAGGCGGGGTATAAGCATATCCGTTACCCGTATAAGACGAAACGCCATTACCCGACGCGATGGAAGAAAGACGGCTTTTTCATCCACCCTAATGGAAAAATTGAACTCTCCATAGGGATACATCAGGGAAAACGGGAAAAGCCGGTCATTGTGCATGCCTCTCATATCCCGCAAGGGAAAGTTAAAGAGATTGAGCTTATCTGGGACGGTCAGCTGATGCTGGCAATC
>JAJZTU010000044.1 GCA_021848765.1 Bacillota bacterium | reverse complement strand
AACACATAATTATTGGTACAATTTATCAACAGGCCCCTGTCCTGGCACTTCTGGACGATTTCCTTGCCCTCAATGGTGAGCTCCATGCCAATGATCAGGCCTTTACCCCGGACTTCCTTGAAGAAGCCGTACTTTTGGCCAATTTCCCGGAGCCTGGCCATCATGTATTCCCCAACCTCTGCGGCATTTTCAATGATATTCTGGTTGATTATCGTCTCAGCTGTAGCCAGAGCGGCCGCACAGGCCAGGGGGTTTCCGCCGAAGGTGGAAGCATGGTCTCCGGGCTGGAAAGCGGCAGCAACTTCATCTTTAGCCACAATTGCTCCGATGGGAACCCCGCCTCCCAGGCCTTTCGCCAGGGTAAAAATATCGGGTTCAACATCAAAGTGCTCATAGCCAAAGGACTTTCCGGTCCGGCCGACCCCGGTCTGGACCTCGTCCAGAATCAGGAGCAGGCCCTGCCGGTCACAAAGCGCCTTAACCTTGGAGAAGTAGTCTTCATCGGGGATATTTATCCCACCCTCTCCCTGAATGGGCTCCAGGAGAATGGCACAGGTGTTGGGAGTGATAGCTGCTTCCAGGGCAGCAAGATCATTGTAGGGTACGTATTTAAAGCCGGGTACCAGGGGCTCAAAGCCCTGCTGGTATTTGGGCTGGCCGGTGGCGGTGATAGCCGCCAGGGTCCGGCCGTGGAAGGAATTCAGAGCAGTGATGATTTCATACTTTTCCGGGCCGTACTTTTGCTTAGCGTATTTTCTAGCCAGCTTAATGGCGCCTTCATTGGCTTCGGCGCCACTGTTGCAAAAGAAAACCTTATCCCCAACAGAGCTGCGGACCAGCAGCTTGGCCAGCTTGACCTGGGGTTCTATCCAGTAGAGATTGGAGCAGTGGATTAGGGTTTTGGCCTGCTCGCATATCGCATCAGTTACAGCGGGGTGGCTGTGGCCCAAAGCATTTACAGCTATGCCGGCCAGGAAGTCCAGATACTTTTTGCCGTCAGCATCCCAGACCATACAGCCGCTGCCCTCCACCAGGGCTACCGGGATTCTGCCGTAGGTGTTCATCACATATTTTTGTCCAATTGCAATGATTTCTTGATTGCTCATGATTTACCTCCTCTTTAGGGACCGTCTTTTCCGCTAAAATTTAATTCAGCGCTACAATCCCGCAAAAACCGGCTAAAGTTACGACCTCCGCTTCTTAAGCACGTACCATGGTCCCGATACCCCGGTCGGTAAAAATCTCCAGCAGCAGGGAATGGGGAATCCGGCCATCAATAATATGCGCGGAATTCACCCCGCCGTTAATCGCATCAGCACAGCATTCCACCTTGGGAATCATGCCCCCGGAAATTACCCCCGAGGAGATTTTCCCGGCAATATCGTCCAGTCTCAACTCGGAAATCAGGGAATCCCGGTCATTGAAATCCTCAAAAATCCCCTGTACATCCGTCAGCAGGATCAGCTTATCCGCCTTAAGGCTGGCCGCCAACTCTCCGGCTACATAGTCGGCGTTAATGTTATAGCTTTCTCCTGACTCCCCCACACCCACCGGGGAAACCACAGGGATGTAACCTTCAGCCATCAGGTTTTGGACCAGCCCGGGGTTAATCCTGGTCACATCCCCCACAAAGCCGATATCCACCAAGTCCACTTTTCCGTCTTCGCCCCTGACTTTTCCTAACTTCTGCTTAGCTTCAATCAGGTTGGCATCCTTGCCGGAAAGGCCAACCGCTTTACCACCCAAACGGTTAATCAAAGCCACAATTTCTTTGTTCAGCTTCCCAACCAAAACCATTTCTACAATCTCCATAGTCGCCTCATCGGTGATGCGCAGGCCTCCTACAAAATTGCTCTCAATGTTCAGGCGTTTAAGCATTCCGGTGATTTCCGGGCCCCCGCCGTGGACCACCACAGGGTGCATCCCCACCAGCTTCATGAGGATGACATCCTGCATTACGGCTTTTTTCAAATCCTCGTTGACCATGGCATGACCGCCGTACTTAATGACTATGGTCTTGCCATGGAACTTTCTTATGTAGGGCAAGGCCTCAACCAATATGTTGGCCTTATCTAAAATGCTGAACATGAGCTTCAAGCTCCTTTCTTAAGCCGGTACCACGCCGGTATTGCCAGGACGGTTTAATGCGTTCATATCCTAGGTCCGGTAGTCGGCATTAATCTTCACATAATCATAGGTCAGGTCACAACCCCAGGCGGTGGCCTGAGCCGGCCCCTGATTTAACTCAACTATAATTATAATATAATTCCGGTCCAGAATCATTCTGGCCTTTTCCTCATTAAAAGCCAGCGGGGCGCCTTTAGCCATCATCCGTTCGGTAATCTCTCCCAGTTGATCCTGCAGGTACAGGTCGATTGCAGCAGGGTCAAAGTCCGCTCCGGAATAGCCTACAGCGGCCAGAATCCTGCCCCAGTTAGCATCAGAGCCGTAAATTGCGGTCTTCACCAGACTGGATTTTGCTACTGCAAGGGCAGCCTTTTTGGCATCATCCCCGGTCTTGGCGCCCTGGACCCGGACCTCCACCAGCTTGGTGGCTCCTTCCCCATCCCGGGCAATGGCCTTAGCCATCTCAATACAAACATAGTCCAGAGCTTCCGAAAAAGCGGTCAACTCCGGGCTTTCCAAAGAAACCGGCGAATTCCCGGCAATACCGTTGGCCAAGACCACCAGCATATCATTGGTACTGGTATCTCCATCTACGGTAATCATATTAAATGACTTCTCCGTAGCCTTTTTCACGGCCTCCTGAAGAGCCAGCCGGTCAATAACCGCGTCAGTGGTAACAAAAGCCAGCATGGTAGCCATATTGGGGTGAATCATCCCTGAACCCTTGGCAATTGCCCCGATAGTGACCTGGGTTCCGCCCAGATTCACCCGCACCGCAATTTCCTTGGCAAAGGTATCAGTGGTCATAATCGCCTCAGCCGCCGCCTGGCCGCCCTTTTCGCTGAGCGCCTCAGCCGCCTGTTTAATCCCGGGCAGGACTACCTCCATGGGCATAGGCACTCCGATAACCCCCGTAGAGGCCACCAAAACCTGCTCCGGTTCCAGGCCCAAAGCAAAAGCAGCGGCATGGGCCATGGCTCTGGCATCTCCCAGCCCTTGCTCCCCGGTGCAGGCATTGGCATTTCCGCTGTTGGCTACTACAGCCTGAACCTGCCCGCCCTGGAGATGTTCCTTGGAAATCAGCACCGGCGCGGCCTGAACTTTATTAGTAGTAAATACCCCGGCGGCGACTGCCGGTACTTTGGAATAGATCAGGGCAATATCCTTCTTGGTCTTATTGGTCTGCTTAATACCCACATGGACTCCGCTGGCCTGAAAGCCTGGTACAGCGGTCACTCCACCGGCAATTATCTCAAAACCCAATTTGGTTCACTCCTTCGTAACATGCAGGATTGGTTAACCATTACGCCTTAACGGGTATATCTCGTCATTCTGGCTGAAAATTACATTTTCGCCACTTCGGCTTATGGGTAAATCCCCGCAAACTCCAGGCCGCTGGTTTCCGGCAACCCAAACAAAAGATTCATATTCTGGACCGCCTGGCCGGAAGCCCCTTTCACCAGGTTGTCAATAGCTGCTACCACTATCACCCGGTTAACCCTGGGGTCTACCACCAGGCCGATAAAGCAATGGTTAGACCCGTAGCACCACTTGGTCTGGGGCAGTTCTCCCAGGGGCAGAACCTGCACAAAGGGCTCCTCCCCGTAGAACTCACTATACAGTTGGTGGACCTCCTGATACGAAACGTCCTTGGTCAGGTTTCCGTAAATGGTGCTTAAAATCCCTCTGGTCATGGGAGTCAGGTGGGGGGTAAAAGAGATGGCCACCTTCTCCCCGGCCAGCTTGGAAAGCTCCTGTTCAATCTCCGGGATGTGGCGATGCCCACCTACATTATAGGCCTTGATGCTGTCATTGCACTCGGAATAGTGCACCCCCAGGCTAAGTCCCCGTCCGGCCCCGGAAACCCCGGATTTCGAATCAATAATCACACTGTTGGCCTGCAGCAGGCCTTTTTTCAGCAGTGGCGCCAAACCGAGGATAGCGCTGGTTGGGTAGCAGCCAGGATTGCCTACTACTCTGGCGCGAGCTATCTTTTCCCGGTTAATTTCCGGCAATCCGTAGACCGCCTCCGCTAAAAGCCCGGAGGCATGATGCTCGACTTTATACCAGTGTTCATATTCAGCCTGGTCATCCAGGCGAAAATCCGCTCCCAAGTCAATGACCTTGGCCCCGTTTTCTATGGCCTCCTGCACAATGGGTACCGACAGCCCATGAGGCAGTGCTGTAAAGATAACATCAGATTCCCTGGCAACCTTAAGGACGTCCTGTTCACTGCAAACCAAGGTTGTAGCCGGTTTCAGGTGGGGAAAGACCCGGCCCAGTTCCTGGCCTACATAGCTTTGAGATGTTAAGGCTACCAGTTCCACCTGGGGATGGCGGGAGAGAATCCGCACCAGTTCGGCCCCGGTATAGCCGGTAGCTCCGATAATGCTTGCCTTTATCATCCTGAGACCTCCTAGCCGTTTTTATAATTATACAATCCAAATGCATAAACATTCAATAGTTTTTTCAAGCTGTGCAAAAAATTTAGGGGGCAGCCACAGACTGCCCCACTGCTTAACCTTGATGTAATTCTTCCATAACTGCCTAATGCAGTTCTTCCATAACCGCCTCTACCGTGGTTTCCATGGTGGCCGGCTTATCCCGGCGCTCATCAATGGTAATTGAAGTAACCACCCTCGCACACCCCTTATCAAAGGGTGCCTGATGCATTTTCTTAACCGCCTGCATTACTTTTTCAAAATCCCCTTCGATTACGGTAGCAGTCGGAGTCACTTGATACCTGACATCCCCTGCCTCATCCAGCGTTTTGCAGCAAGCTGCCACATAATCGCTGAAACTGGCGTCGTCAGTACCTATGGGAATAATGGATACTTCGGCTAAAGCCATTTTTTTCACCTCCCGGAACAGATTGCTATTAGGAATTTTTATAAATTCCTAAGTGTAACTAAGGTACCTATTTCATTGTGTGCCGGGCTGAGCAATGCTATACTGACAAACTTTGATGATTTCACTATATATTTGAATCTCTTCCATCCTTTGTCACGCATATTAACTTTGTTCCCGGAGATAATAAGTAGCGTAAAGGGTTCGTAATGGCCGAGCCAAGACTGTTGCAGGGTCTTCACAGGCTCTGTAATGGTCGGCCAAAGGTTGGTACCGGGTCTTACCGGCTCGGTATCAGCCGGCGGGCAGACTGTCTGGTGTCCTGTAAGGCTTTGTGGCAGTCCGAACGATTGTCACAGGGTCAAAAGGGATGTCTGGCAATCGAGCTAAGATCATCACAGGTTCCGCAGGCGCTTTTTTTCTCCAAATAATCTTTTGAGGTTATTTGAAAGGAGAACCGCTGGAGGTTCTATGCAGTCGAGAGATTGCATAGGGCTTCTAAGGTATCTGTGATGGTCGAGCAAAGGTTATTGCGGGTTCCGTAATGGTCTATGGTAGTCGAAAGATTGCCGTGGGCTATGTAGGGATTCGTAATAGCTGTAGCGTAGGTCATTACGGGCTCTTTACAATTTAATTGTTCAAGCAGAAGCCCACAGCGCTAATTGCCTGTGGGCTTCCTGTATAAATAAATGCCGTTGGTTTATGATTTTATTTTCTGCGCAAACTCTTCCCTGATCTTCCGGAGTACATGAGGTTTCTGCAAAACTTCCAAAGCTGTCAACGCCAAAGCCTTAGCCCCAATCATTAACCCCTGGTGCCCGGTCCGGTCAGCTGCAGCCTGAGCAAATTCAGGAGTATGAGCTGCAAGCCCTAAGGGGCCAATTGCTACATAAGGATGAATCGCCGGAACCACCCTGCTCACATTACCCATATCCAGGGAACCCATGCCAGCCTTACCCTCAGCAACCTGGGAAACTCCCAGGGAAAACAGGCTATCCTGAAAAACCCGGGCCAACTCCCGGTTAGTCACCATATTGTCATAAGAAGGCTCATAATTATACCACTCTACCCGGGTCCCCGTAGCTTCCGCCGCTCCCCGGGCACAAGCCAGCACCCGTTCCAGCACATCCTCGAGAATGGTACGCTTCTTGGCCCTTACATAAAATCTGGCCACAGCCCGGGCCGGGATGATGTTCGGAGCCTGCCCTCCTTCGGAAATAATCCCGTTTATCCTCACTCCGTCTTTAAGGTAGGGCCTCAAAGCATTGAGGGAGTTAAACAACTGAATTACCCCTTCCAGGGCATTACGTCCGTCATGAGGCGAGGCTGCCGCATGGGCTGATTTTCCGTAAAAGGTAAACTCTAAAGCATCCATGGCCAAAGAACTCACATCCACCGTGAAGCGGTCAGCAGGATGGACCATCATGGCCACTGCAATGTCCTGGAAGACCCCCTGTTCCACCAGGGTTACTTTTCCTCCCCCGGTCTCTTCAGCCGGACTGCCCAGGACCACCATAGTTCCCCCCAGCTTATCCAGCACCTGGCTTAAAGCCAAAGCAGCCCCCACACTGGCGGCTCCAATCAGATTATGCCCACACCCATGCCCCAGCTCCGGCAGGGCATCATATTCGGCGATAAAGGCCACCTTGGGGCCGGCTGCCCTACCCTCGAATTCCGCCCGAAAGGCAGTCTCCAGGCCGGCTATACCCCGCTGCACGGCAAACCCACCCCTGGTCAGAGCTTCAGTAAGCGTCTCCACTGCAAAGTATTCCCGAAAACCCGGTTCCGGGTTGCTGTGGATTTTATCACTGATGGAAATAATTTCTTCCCGGTGTACATCCAGGTATTTAATTATCCGCTCCTTAAGCCGGATATCCATGCCAGCCTCCAAATAGTTGTTAATAAAATTAATCTTTATTACCGGGCTGCCGCAGGGCCACCATTAGCACAATTTCCCCCACATCAGTAGTTAAAGTAATCAAAAGCGGCTTGAGGCTCATAGTCTTGATAACGGCCCCACTCCCAATCACCACAGTGGGCGTAGTAATGTCGGTAATAAACCCGGCTTTCTCCAATAAACCACTGGCCGTTCCCGAGATGACATTGCCCAACTCGGCAATAGCGCTTTGCACAGTTGCGTCCATTTCCTCAATCTTCTCTCCCAGCATAATGGAAGTAAGTTCACAGGCTGTGTCGATAGACATCCCGTAAAAAACCACTCCCTCTAAGCCCCCGGTGATCCCCAGGTGAACTTTAACCTCCTTGGCCATAAGCTTACTGTCTTCCAAGGACATTTGACCTAAAGATACCGGAGAGTTGATCTCTATCCCAAGCACTTCCCTGGCTGACAAAATAAAAGGATTAATGTACTCCGCTTTCATCATATTAACCTCCATTTCGCCGCTATCGCTGGCGACACAAATAGTAATGAAAAATGTATGCAGCCTTCATCACTTTGTTAACATTATTTATGAGGAGAAGATACACTACAAAGCACGGTGAGGTGAGTCGTAGACTGCTCTTCTCAGCTTAAATCAGTATATTAACCAGTGTAGGAATCGTCTTTCAAGCACAAATAAGTGGTTCGATAAGACCGCACGCTAATCATTGTTTTAGCTAATCGTTAAATGTGTGATGATTCAGTCAATGTCTTCCTCCTCAACTATGAAAGGAGGTTACGCCATGAAAGTTGTTTACCCGATCTGCTGTGGTGTCGATGTGCATAAGACTTTTCTCGTCGCCACAATCATTACTTCACAGGGAATTACTCCCCACTATTCCAAAAAGAGATTTTCCACCTTTAACAATTCCATTCTCCAATTCAAACAGTGGCTGATTGATAACAACTGCTTTGATGTGTGCATGGAATCTACCGGGAAATATTGGGTTCCTATCTATAATCTTTTGGAAGACACCATCCGTATCACTGTCGCTAATCCCAAATGGGTGAAGGCCGTAAAGGGAAACAAGGATGATACAAAAGATTCAAAATGGATTGGAGACCTTTTCCGTTTAGGTTTAGTTCCGGGAAGTTATATCCCCAACAAACCCATTCGTATTCTTCGTGAATACACCCGCTATCGTTCCAAACTGGTTTCCTGTAAAAGCAGTGAAAAAAATCGTTTTCAAAATGCCTTCACTGTTTGTAATGTAGCCCTTGATGCTGTCGTCTCCGACATGTTTGGCAAATCTGCCTCTTCCATCACGGACTACTTGATTTCATCTGACTCTTTTAACCCAGAATACTGTGCATCACTTCTGCAAAAGTCTTTGAAGAAGAAAGCAGATACCGTGGTTGAATCCATTGAAGGATATCAGATGACCAAGGAACAAAAGGAACGTATAGTAATGGTCCGCTCACATCTTGAATTCGTCCAACTGTCTATTGCAAAGCTGGATGAAAAACTTGATAAGATGGTAGCTCCTTATGAGAGTGCCATTACTCTTCTTTGTACCATTCCCGGAGTTGACAGGGCTTCTGCTATCACCATCATCTCCGAGATTGGCACTGATATGTCTCAGTTTGCCAATTCCAAGCGTTTATGCTGCTGGGCGGGCCTAACGCCTGGCAATAATGAATCTGCGGGTAAGAAGAAATCTGTTCGAATAACACGTGCTGGTGTCTACCTCAAACCTGCATTGGTACAAGTTGCCCATGCAGCCGTGAAATCGAAAATCTCTCCTTACTACAGAGCCAAGTATGAACGCATTTGTAAAAGAAGAGGCAAAAAAAGAGCCATAATCGCTATCGCAAGGATGATACTCACCGCCATATACCACATGTTTGTTACTGGTGAAGAGTTCAATCCTAGTGACCTGTTTAAAATTGATATGCCACAAGAAATGGTTGAAAAGCAAAAAGAGAAAGCTGTTAAACAAGCGGCAAAGCTTCTGATTTCCCTTGGCCTAATAAAAGCTACTGACATTTCTGTGGCTTAAACTAAAGCTTCATTTTTTTGATGGCCTTTGAAGGCCTTAGTTTAGTGCGCTCTTTTTTACTTCATCTGTACTTATTTTTCACGCTACCCTCTTCCCAATATACTATACCACTTCGCTCAGAGGTACTTTTGAGGATCCAATTGAGACTTATTTCCCGTACATCTAATAAGACTTATTTCGCCATAATTATGGAAATTCCCTCCTGGCAAATGTTAATTTGTCGAATTTTGCGATTTACCCGATTTATTTTAAGAGTCAAATCACGAACAAAAAGGCAGGGTTTTATCCCTGCCGCCTTAACCACGCCTTTTGAAAGCACGGCGATATGCGTCTTCGCTCTTACGTGGTCCTACTGACCAAATTTTAGCGATAGATCCGTGCTGAGTAGGCTCTTTGTAAGGTTCCCAAACAATACGCATTCTTGTACCGTCAAAATATTCCTTTCTGCAACCTGACAAGTCTATTCCATATTTATCTTGTAATTCTTCGCCACAGTAAGGGGTATTATTGATTTTTTTTAAGCGATTACAAGCTTCTCTTAATACACTTCCGTCAAGGCTTAACAGGTCAAGTAGTACTTCCTCGGCGTATTCAATTTGGGTGCATTGTTCAAATACTTCTCGAATCAAATCAATCTTTTGTATCATTTAAAGCATTTACACCCCTTTAGGGAGACAACGACATTTTGTACCCTAGTTAGGAGTCGTTGGCCTGGGCTGTCGCTGCTTCTTCAGACTTCCCTAACAATTCTAACATTTGTTTTCCGTTCAAAGACGATTTTTCCCGGCGCTTTTCTATTGTTTCGTAAATATCAAGTTGCTCAATCAAGTCAAAGGCTTTGATTAATTCTTCGTATTTATCAGGTGCTACGATGATAAACTCAGGTTTGTTATTTTTTAGAACTAAGACATCTTGTTCAGATACTTTTTCACTAATTTCGCCTAATTTTCTTTGAAGATCTGAAATTGATACCATTTGCCGGAAGTCAAATTTTACTGTCATACTTAATTTCATCCTTT
Organism: Bacillota bacterium; assembly: GCA_021848765.1. Taxonomy (GTDB): domain Bacteria; phylum Bacillota; order Carboxydocellales; family JAJZTU01; genus JAJZTU01. The sequence continues at coordinate 6,541 of JAJZTU010000044.1, read as the reverse complement.
CGTCGCGTTATTGCTCAGTCAGTTGAAACCGCAGTTTCCCTGAGATTAGTCGCAACACCGCTACCGCTTACAAATAATAGTAGGTTTTGAGTATTAAATTTTAACTTTGACTCCTATAACTAGTATAGCCAATTTGAGATATTTTAGCAATAATACTACAAAAAATATTACATAAAATTATATGAAAAATATTTTATTGTTGTGGCATCTTTTGTTTAACTTGCGCCGCGCCAAGTATAAGAAAACAGGCAGTGCATTTTCACACTGCCTCAGTCTTCTATACCCGGTTCTCTATTTTTTCAAGCCCTCTTGCTTTCGCGATTAAGCTATCGGCTGTTTCTTTTTAGCCAAATAAGCGGTCATCTTGGGCGCCAAAGCAGGCGCCACCTCGGCCATCATACCAGGCATGATCTTGGCCATTACCTTGGGAAGCATCCCGGGAAGTTTCTCTTCCATCTGTGGCGGCATGTTCGGAATAGCTTGCTTCATCATTTTTAATACCGTAGGCATCAATTTGGGCATCATTCCCGGGAAGAGGGACGGCATCATCAGGGGAATCATCTTTTCCATGGCTGAGAGAGGCAGTCCCTGAACCGGCGCCGGCATGGCTGCCATGGCCTTTATCATAGGCTTCATGGCCTCGGGCATTGCCTCCATAATTTCCGGCATCATGTCACCCATCATCGCCACTATCCCCTCGGAGGTCATAATTTCGATAGCCTTCTCAAAGACTCCCCACATGTAGAACATGTGATCAGTAGTATCTTTACTCTCATAACCCAGGGCTTCTACCACAACCGCGGAAAAGTCAACTACCGGCATGTGGACACCGCCTTTGGCCCCGCCAACTCTTAGTTGTACCTCACAACAGGGGCAGGTGGCCACTACTGCGTCAGCGTTAATATCCACAGCCTCCTGCAGCTTATTGCAGGCCAGCTGGTTAGATACATCCGGCTTACCAATCCTGGTCAGCACGCTGCCACAACAGCGTCCCTTATCCCGGTTATTCTCTGTATCTACATATTCCACACCGGGTATGGCTTTCAATACTTCTCTGGGCGGTTCATAAATTCCTGAATGTCTGCCGATATGGCAGGAGTCATGCCAGGTCAGCCGTTTATTTATGGGCTTGGTAAACTTCAAGGCCCGGTCTTTAACCAACCGTTCGGTCAATTCGGTGATATGGGTAAACTTAACGTCCAGGGTCACGCCAAGTTTTTTCGCCCACATGGGGTAATAATGGGTCCAGGCCATATAGCAACCCGGGCAGGAGATTACCAGTTCCTTAACCCCACGTTTTTTGAGCTGCTCCACGTTGTTCCGGAAAACAATTTCAAAAGTTTCAGGTTTACCGGCAACTAACATGGGGACGCCACAACAGCCCTCATCCTTACCCAAATTGGTAAATTTCAGGCCGCCATCCCGCATAATGCGCACAGCGTTTTCGGCAACTTCCGTCTCTACATAAGCCGCAGTACAACCGGCCCAGTAGCCAAGCTCACCCCTGTCCTGAATTTCCACATCATCCGGGAACCAATCGTCTCTTTCCACCTTGCGGCCGGCCCAGATGTTTAGGTCTGTTTCCAGGCTGGCGCCCATCATTTCGAAAGCGGGATAGGTGCCAAAGCCCTTTTCCACTGTGAGTACAGGGCGAATCTTATCCCATAAATCCATGATCGGCAGGTTAACCTGACAAACAGTATCACATTTCTTACAGGTGGTGCACATCAGGAACATATCAACATCCTTCTGGGTGAGATCAATCTCACCTTTCAGGTATTTCCGCAATAAATACCACTTCTTGGTGAAGCGCTCTCCCAAGTAAAGCCTTCACTGAGAGTGCAGACCTCGTTGCAGTAACCACACTGAGCGCAGGCAAAAGCTGCGGAAGCCAAGGCAGTGGGCAGCTTATCCCGCATCTGGGGGTTCCGGCTAAAGAAGCCTTCCAGAATGTTGATAAGCGGTTGTGTGCCGCCGGCTACCTGCATGGCAGCCCTGATCACCAGGGGATTATCTCCCTCGGGTAAGATTTTTCCGGGGTTAAACAGATTTTTGGGGTCTTGCTGGGCCTTAAACTTGCGGATTTTTGCCACTCTGTCTTTACCCAAAATATTTTCTGCCCGGTCGGCAAAATACAGACCTGCCGAATAGGGGCGACCACCATTCTTCTCCGCAATCTCCAACAGCTTCAGGGATTTGGCGAATCCCAGGGTAAAGACCGCCGTGCGTTCATCCCCGGTGAGGAAACAGAGGAGGGTGAATTCATTAGCGCCCACCATACTTCCCTCAATATTAATCCCGGGCAGGGCCTTTTCCGCTTCGGAGATAACCTTGTCCACACTTGCCACAGGGATGATAGCCTCACTGGGAATCAGGGATGGCCCAAGGGATTTTAGACGCATGGGGAAAAATCTTTCCTCCCACTCATGCTGCGCCGCTTTTGGCGACATGAGTTTTCCTTTATGCCTGGCAATTAATCCTTTGAGGGGTTCTTCCACCTGTTTAGCCATAGAACTGCGGTAGACGATAAACAGCAGGTCCTTACTCATTTCAGTAATTCCGGTACCGGAACCGCCGTCATCATGTCCATGAGCCCCGCCATGGCCCTCACCGCCAACGATAGGATTGGCCAGACTTTCTGCCTTTGACCGGTTATACTGGGCTGTTGTAAAATTGACATGCCAGAGAGGAAGCTTCAGTAAAGCCAAATCCTGCAGCGCACCGGACAACTCATCGAAAGAAGCAAAGGAAGCTAAGATCATCCGGTCCTCTTCAGCCGGGTCCACCTTGATGGTAGCTTCTACGATGAATCCGGTAATTCCCTCAGCCCTGTTAAACAGGGCCAGTTGTTCACCGGTATACCCATGCAAGTTACCGTCAGGGGTTACTACCTTAACTCCTACCACATTGTCTTCCACAAATCCCCCGTGATAACTACCGATCCCGCTTCCCCCTTCAGCAATCCAGCCACCGACAGTAGCGCTGGGGCCACTGGAAGGATAACAGCGCAGGGCCAAACCTTGCTGGCGTAAGTATTTGTCCAACTGATCCCAAACTACACCAGGCTCAACCGTCACCAGGTTGTTGCTTGCATCCACTTTCACGATCTTGCGCATTCTGCTAAAGCTAACCACGATACCTTTCTTAATGGGTAAAGTGCCCCCATAGCCGGTGGTACCTGCTCCCCTCGGCGTAAGCCGTAAACCTTTTTCCTTGGCCAGTTTGACCAGGCGCTGCACCTGGCCGGCATTTTCCGGCAGGACAACCGCATCTGCTACTTTACCGACCAATTTCTCCACCGGTCCCGGCAAACTGGCGACATCGTGGGAATACAGCAGGCGTTCATTCTCCTCAAAAGTAACCCATTTGCCGAAGATGCCCTCCAATTGACTCTTGATTGATGCATTCATAAAATCAACCCCCTGTCTGCGCTCTGGTGTTTGAGTACACATTTAGCTTTGTACCCACTAGTGCTAATTATTCGCAAGGCCAAGTAACAGCTACTGCTTTTGATTCAATTATACTTAATATCATATTCGCTGTCAATTGCTTTGGCGAAAAAACGCGTGAAAATAATCCGGATATGCAAATGATTTTATATCCGGAACGGTTGAGTTTTTCATTTATAGCCCCCGACAATCCGCTTGTGGGGAAACTAAAATCGACCTGACCAGGTTTTGCTTACAAAAGTCTCCTCCGGTAATCAGTTGTTCCTGAAGATCTGAGCCCAATACCTGCTTGGTGATACCTTCAATACCAACGCCTTTATGGTGGAGATCCCAGACTTTTTCTATAGTTTCTTCCATAAAGGCAATTTTCTCCGCAATAGCTTGCTTAGGCCGTTTAACCACCCGGCCCAGACTGCAAAAAATCCGGGATAGGTCCAACTCTTGAAGGAGCCGCATGGAAGCTAAGCTCTGGTAGTAATTTTCCTCTTTACCCACCATTTTTACCCGTTCGTGCAGAAAGAGATCACCGCTAAAAGGCACGGTTTAATAGGGAAACTTGTTGAACCATACCCCAAACCGATACGGAAAAAGCAGAAGAGGCATTATCTCGCGAGGGATAGTGCCTCTCTTGTTGTATAAATTGTCTTTCATAGGCTTGTCGATATACATTGTATTGAGGCACGGCGCGTCAAACCCAGCAAGCCACATATCATGCATAATCCGGCACACTCGTCCGGCCACTCGTTCCGGCCGGATTCGGCCGGACGATAGGCTGAGAACGTGTTATTCTCCCACCTCATAAGGAACCCCGATACAATGGTGACTGGCCATTGTAAGAGAGCTCTTTTTTTCAAGGTGATAATTTGGGCTTGGTTTTTACTCACCTTGTCCATCATCGGTGTGAATAATTCGTTAAACTCATTATTGGTTTGTATCATATGGTTGTTGATTACAAGAAAGCTGTTCAGACTCCCATAAAATCTGATCAGAATGATAAAGTCGATGTTTCTGCCGATGAACAAAGCAAAGACGACCAGTGTTTTAAATAGGTCGTGGGTGCTTATATGGGTATGAGGAAATATGTCAGTCGACAGTATATTACTTTTATCAAGTTATATTTATTACTTTTCTAAACTCTGAATCTAATAAAAGCATTTCCTGTTTTGCTTTATTTGCATGTTCACTGATAACTGTTGCTGCAAATTTAGTGCGAAATAACAATTTTAAAGAGCATTTTAACAGCCACGTAGGACAAATTAAAAATAGGTTTAATTTAAAAGGAGTAATTGGAATTTTCATCTTTTTAAGTGCTCTGAAGTTTTCTTTTAACCATGAGCACATTTTTATCATCGCTTCATTATTTTTAGAAGTGGTATATGCATTGCCGCCATCCAAATAAATAGCATTGGCCATAGGTATTACCATAGCGAGATGAGATTTCTGCCAAGCATCCATATTATTGCAAATAGTGTTAGGAAATTTTGATACTTTAAAAATGTTAGCAAGTTCCTCAATTCTCCAAGTTTTATTTCCTGTTAATACTCCAAAAGTGGTAGGTTGCACAAAGAACGGTGTTAATTTGTAATGCAATACCCCATTTTCAATACCTCCTCCAGCGCCGGGGAAAGCTACTATCAATTTTTCTGTGCCAATTATTCCGCTCCATTCTTCATACCCTTTGGCGGTATTTACCATTGTAACAAACGAATCACTTTCATTTTCTGCCAGATCATATAAAGCAGGAATAATTTGTTCAAAGCGAACTGCTACAAAAACAAAATCATATTTGTCCTCTTTCAGCAGTCCCGAAATAATATGTACATTGGCTTTTAGAATTTTGTTACCTTTTTTGTACAACAAACCATTTTCCTTTAATTCTATTAATCGTTTTGAACGAGCAAATATTGAAACATTGTAGCCCGCTTCCGAGAATTTCACTGCATAAATGCTTCCAATTACACCTGCCCCAACAATTAATAATCGTTTTTTCATCATGCACCCCTTATCTATCTATTTTTACCTTGAAAATATCATAGAGTATTCATAAATCCTCGTACAACTTCCAACCCTCCAACCAAACCGCCGATGGAGCCGCCGATGTTTGCCAATGTAACAATAAGCAGGATTCTAGTTACCTTGTTGTACCAAAACCCTTTTAGACTAAAAATATCCTCTGTAAGCATTTCAACATCTCTCACACTTGGGCGTTTGATGTAAGCCTGAACCAATCCGGCAAACCATCCAACAGCAATCAATGGATGCAAAGCACTAATTGGTGCTGCAACAAAAGCGGTAAGAATGGACAGTGGATGACCAAAAGCCAGCGCAGTCCCAATAGCTGCAAAAGATCCGGTCCACAATATCCAGTTGATTGTCTGCTGGGCTCCTGCAGAAGGACTTATAAAAAAAGTAGCTATGATAAGAGCAATGATCAAAACCGGTATAGTCCAGGAAATAATCTGTACAGTCTTTGATTTTGGAGGCAACTGGGCCAGCTTCTCCAAATCATGTTCTTTCAGTATTTCATTTTTGATACCTGGAACATGAGCTGCTCCTAAAACAGCAACAATTTTATTTCCGGGTGCATCTTTGATTTTTTGGGCTAAATATTGATCCCGCTCATCAATTAATGGAATCTTCAATTTGGGGAAATGCACAGTAAAATCCTTAAGGACAGAATTTAGCATATCTTGAGATTTTATTTTCTCCAATTCTTCTTCTGAAATTTTAACATCACTGAATATACTCAGTATGATTTCCATAAGAAGTTTCGCTTTACCCCAAAAACCAACTTCATGCCAGATACGAGAAAAGGTTATTTGAATATTACGGTCAGCCAGAACCAGCTCTGCACCTATTCTTTTGCAGATTCAATTCCCTGAAGCATATCTTGTCCCGCATTAATGTCAAATTGTCTTGCAATACGTTTTTGGAAGGAGGATATAACTAAATTAATCAAAAGCAATGTTGCTTTTTTTTCTTTGATTATCTTAAATATATCAGCATCTTTCCACTTATTGCCTTCCGTGATGGTTTTAAATCTTTGATCATCCAGCTCAATACATACAGAGTTTGGTTTTTCAGATTCAATC
>JAJZTU010000356.1 GCA_021848765.1 Bacillota bacterium | reverse complement strand
AGTTGTGTTGATATAGGAGGCATACTATGAGGAGGTCACTATGGGGCTCACTTTGCGGCAATTGGAAATTTTTGAAAAAGTGGCCATGACAGAACATGTTACAAAAGCAAGCGAAAAATTATTTCTGAGCCAATCCGCTGTAAGTATGGCCATTTCAGAACTGGAGCAGGAAACCGGAGGACCCCTCTTTGAACGCCGTGGCCGCCGGCTAATTCTTAATGAGAGAGGACGAAAGCTGCTGCCACAGGCCAGGGATATCTTGAGACGGGTCAATAGTGTGATTGAAATGATGAAAGAGTCAGTAGAAGACCCTGTTGGGATGCTGAAGGTTGGAGCAAGCACTACAATTGCTAATTATTTGTTGCCTGCATTAATTGGAAAATTTTCTAAGCTTTATCCGCGGGCAGAGATACATTTATATGTTGGTAACACACAACAAATTGAGCAGGGAGTTGAAAACGGGGACCGGGATTTGGGCCTGATCGAAGGTCCGTCCCACCTGTCAACTTTAGACTGCATACCCTGGCGGGAGGACGAATTAGTGGTAATAGCAGGGCGTGATCATCCTTGGGCGGAGACCGCTAAAGCTACTGTCCAAATGCTTGCTCCGGCATACTGGGTTATCAGAGAAAAAGGCTCGGGGACCAGAGAGATTTTTGAGGCAGCAATGGCTCAGAAAGTTAAAAGTTTTAAAATTGGCCTTGAACTCGGCCATACCGAAGCGATAAAGAAAGCTGTGGAAGCAGGTTTGGGAGTAAGCTGTTTATCTCGCCTTGCTGTTCAACGCGAGCTTGATTATAATTGGCTTGTTGAAATTACTACACCTCTTGATTTGCAACGTTCATTAAGTATTCTTGTCCACCATGACAAGTACCGGACCAAACTTTTGAGATCTTTTATTGATTTTCTCCGGGCCAATATTTGATATTTTATACCCAATTCCTATAGAAAGAAGTGATCATCTTGCATCAATACATAACGTTTATCGGTCCCTTTCCAATCCGGTCTTACAGTCTTTTGTTTGTTCTGGCGCTTCTGTTAGGGCTTGGCTTTACCGTAACATTGGCAAAATTACAAAAGAAAAATGACCTCGCAGAGCATCTAATGAATCTGTCTGTTCCAATGTTTATTGGGGCGATAATTGGATCACGATTTTGGGCTGTTTTTTTATTTGAGTGGGATTTCTATTCAAAACATCCTGAAGAGATTATCGCGATTTGGCATGGGGGACTGTCTATTCAAGGTGGAATAGTAGGCGCTGTTTTGGTAGGTATCTGGTATGTCAGGAAGCATAAACTTTCTTTTTGGGAACTGGCAGATTTATGTGCCCCCGGGTTAATCCTCGGTCAAAGTATAGGTCGGGATGCTAACCTTATGAATGGAGATGCCTTTGGGGACCCTACAGGCGGTAACTTTGGAATTCTTTATCCGGAAGGTACAATCGCAAGGGCAATGTATGGAGATCAACCGTTATGGCCGGCGGAAGTTTGGGAAGGACAAATGGATGTAATCATTTTTGCTATTTTGTTTATGCTCCTGCAAAAAAGACTCAAGCGAGGTTACCTTTTTCTTGCCTATAATATTCTCTATAACTCTGGAAGATTTATGCTTGAGATGCTTCGGGGAGATTCTCCCAGATTCTTGTTTAATTGGACAACCGCCCAATGGACAGCAGTAAGTATAATCATCATTTCAGTTATAGCGGGTGTATATCTTCAGTTGAAAAACAGTCCTTATCAAGACGATAATGAAGCTCGCTGAGGGAAATATTGACCCCAGGGGGACAACGACTCCCTGGGGTCAGGCCTTACTGTCTTTCTAAAAACTCCCTGTCCTGAGCGATGAAGCGGCTGACAGCATTGATAATTGCCGGATAAAAGCCGGTCAGGGCCAGTTTCTGGCAGTCTTTGGCTAAATCTTTTACCCATAACAGGTGGTCCAGCAGGAATTTCCGCTGTTCCCGGTAATCCTGGTGTTCGCAAAGCAGGCCCATCAGTTCCAGTTCCAGGCAGAGGTGGTCAGGGCAGCTCTGGTATTGAGGCGGGGTAGTTATTTGCAGGTTCCGGTAAAGCCGCTGCATATGCACGGCGGCATCGCCCATCAGGTAACCGGTCTGCTTGGCAATAAGGTTTTGGCAGTCAGGGTCCAGGGACCATGGACGGTAGAAAGACTCTACCGGGACCAGCCGCCGGTTTCCGGTACATCCGAATAACTGCCGGTATTCAAGGGAAAGTTGTTGGGCAGGCAGCTGTAGAGCTGCCGGATTTTCGGCCGGAATACCCAGTTCGGCAAAAGCGCTGCCCAGGCAGCCGGCCAGGCTGCCGTTTGCTACTTCCCGGGCAAAATCTTCGTCCGGTTCTTTTAATGCTGCTGATAAAACATAGTACAGTTCTGCTCTCAACTCACTGCCCATTCCGGCAACCTCCTTTCTGTTAAAACAGGTTAACCGGAAGGCCTGCGGCCAGGATCAGGAACCTGAGGATAAACTTTTGCAGCGGAGAGAGACAGCCAAAGCCGTGGGCCATGAATACACAGTCCGGCCGGATGCCTTCGGTAACATTAGCTTTAATCTGTACTTTGCCAACTTCTGAGGCAACTTCCAAAAGGTCCCCTGTTTTAATTCCTAACCGGCGGGCTCTTCCGGGATGAATCCAGAGTTCATTTTCCGGCATTAAGGCGTTTAACCAGGCATTGTTCTGCGTACTGGTATGAGTATGCATGGGGACGTGCCCGTGGAGCAGCTGGAAGTCATTTGCTCCGGGTTCCACCGCCGGCGGCTCCCAACGGGGGACCGGGCTGCCTCCTGCCGCCTGCAGGGCTGCTGAGAAGAGTTCAATTTTGCCGGAGGCGGTCTTCAACTCGGGCAGTCCCTGGGGCTTGGGAATCTCGAACTTGATCACCCCTTGCTTTAACAAATCCCTGTGGGTTACCCCTGTGGGCGCCAGCAGGGCATCATTAAACTGTTCCAGGGTGAAGTTAAAGTACGGTCCAAGCCCTGCAGCACGGGCAAGTTCGGTGATAATCTCGTCTTCACCCTTAG
>JAJZTU010000043.1 GCA_021848765.1 Bacillota bacterium | reverse complement strand
CGGGGCTTCCAGCAACAATAACCTGGATATGCTCCAGGAGATGCGCTCCGCAGCACTCGTGCACAAGGTAAACAGCATGAATGCTACCGTGATTCCGGCCTACCAGGCCCTGGAGATGGCCACTGCAGGCGGGGCCAGGGTATTGGGATTGGATAAGGAAATTGGCATACTTCAGCCTGGCTATAAGGCTGACCTGCTGATCATTGACCTGGAGAAGCCCCATCTATATCCCCGCCATGATGTCGTAGCCAATCTGGTGTACTCTGCTCAGGCCTCAGATATTGATACGGTGATTATAAACGGTAAGCTTGTTATGGAAAACCGGCAACTGCTTACCATGAATGAAAAAGCAGTGCTGCGGAAGGCCCAGGAGCATACAGATGCGCTGCTGGCCAGGAGTAAAGAGAAAAAGTAACTAATGCTTCCGCAAGATTGAATTGCACTGCCACTACCTGGGGCTGTAACACTGCTATTGTGTTACAGCTTTGTTGTTTATAATGATATAAACCAAAAAACTTTTGCATATTGCAAGAAAATTTCCCAATTTAGCAGGAATTTTTAAATCAACGTCGAATAAACCTTACAACAAGAACTAGTGAGTACATTCACAAGTTCTGACATTCCTGGCTGCAAAATACATACAGCCTGCAAGGCCGAAAGGGGGGGGCTAACGATGAACAAGCTTGATATCCTGAAACTGGAGCGCAACCGTTTGGTAGATGCCTGGAACCAAAAATCAGGTGACGAAAGAGTGAAGCTCTTGGTTAAAATAATGGATTTAGACGAAGATATCAATGAGCAAATCTCTAAAGCTCGAAGACGCCAAAAAACATCCAGAGTTTCCTAGGACAAGTTACATTGGGCACAAATTTTGCCGCTGGCTGTAGACCAGCGTTTTTATTTTGTCCTTTGTGTGTCAAGACATGCTCCTGTCAAGAAATACTCCTTGACATTCTGCCCAAAATTCGTTAGAATCAACTAGTGTAAAGAACTAATCCTTTACAGCAGAGGGTGATGTCCGCTTGGCTCAAGAAATAGAAAAGGTGGCACGGATGGCCCTTTTGGTTGATTTTTACGGACAACTCCTGACTGAGAAGCAGAGACAGGCCATGGAACTGTACTATGGTGATGACCTGTCCCTGGGTGAAATTGCCGAATCCCTGGATATCAGCCGCCAGGCTGTCCACGACCTGGTTAAACGCTCGGGGAAAATCCTGGAGGAATACGAAGCCAATCTGGGCTTGGTCCAAAAACACCTCTCCCTGAAACAGGGTCTGGAAAGCGTTAATCAGGCCCTGGCCCAATACCGGATAGAAAAAAACGAAATTCTGCTCTACCGGGCAGAAAATATTATTCATGAACTCTTAAAGACTTTTTAGTGTGAGGAAAGGAGCGACTGCCCATGGCTGTGTTCGAAGGATTGGCCGAAAAGCTGCAGAACACTTTTAAGAAGCTCCGCGGAAAAGGCAAGCTTACCGAAGCAGATATCAAAGAGGCCCTCAGGGAGGTGCGCCTGGCTCTTTTTGAGGCTGATGTCAGCTTTAAAGTAGTAAAAAGCTTTGAGAACAAAATCAAGGAACGCTGCATGGGACGGGAGATTCTGGAAAGTCTCACTCCCGGCCAGCAGGTAATCAAAATAGTAAACGACGAGCTAACTGAGCTTATGGGTGGCACCCAAAGCAAGATTACCATAGCCTCCAAGCCCCCCACAGTGGTAATGCTGGTGGGACTCCAGGGTGCCGGGAAAACCACCACTGCGGGCAAACTGGCCAACCTCCTGCGCAAACAGGGGCGCCGCCCGCTCCTGGTAGCAGGTGACGTCTACCGGCCGGCTGCTATTAAGCAGTTACAGGTTCTGGGGCAGCAGCTGGATATTCCGGTTTTTAGCATGGGAGATGGGATCAGCCCGGTAGCCATTGCTAAAGGCGCCATAGAATATGCCCAGTCCAACGGCCGGGACCTGGTAATTATTGATACCGCCGGGCGGCTGCATATCAATGAAGAACTCATGGATGAACTGAAGAATATCAAGGCAGAGGTTAAGCCCCATGAGATCCTGCTGGTGGTAGACGCTATGACGGGTCAGGTTGCTGTAGAAGTAGCCGAAACCTTTAACAACCAACTGGGTGTGGATGGGGTAATCCTTACCAAACTGGACGGGGATGCCCGGGGTGGCGCTGCCCTGTCCATTAAAGCAATAACCGGCAGGCCCATTAAGTTTGCCGGAATGGGAGAAAAGTTGGATGCCCTGGAGCCCTTTTACCCGGACCGCATGGCTTCCCGGATTCTGGGCATGGGGGATGTCTTGAGCCTGATTGAAAAAGCCCAGGCTTCCTTTGACGCCGAGCAGGCCCAAAAACTCCAGACCAAGCTCCGCAATGCTGAATTCACCCTGGAGGATTTCCTCGACCAAATGCAGCAGATGAAAAAGATGGGTCCCCTGGAATCCATTTTGGAGATGCTCCCCGGAATCGGCAACAAACAGATGAAGGAATTTAAAGAGCAGATAGATGAGAAAGAAATTGCCCGTACTGAGGCGATCATTAAGTCTATGACTCCTGAGGAACGGCGCAACCCCGCTATCTTAAACGGCAGCCGCAAAAAGCGCATTGCCAGGGGCAGCGGTACTAAGATTCAGGAAGTTAACCGCTTTCTGAAGCAATTTGAACAGACCCGGGCTATGATGAAGCAATTTGCCGGTATGGAGAAGAAAATGAAAAAAACCGGCGGCAAAGGGTTCAAGTTACCGTTTTTCGGTAAATAACCAGTATAGATTTACTTGATATTGGCAACTTTTATAAGGAGGTGAAAACAACATGGCAGTGAAAATCCGCTTAAAAAGAATGGGTGCCAAAAAAGATCCTTTTTACCGCGTAGTCGTGGCTGACTCCCGGTCCCCCCGGGATGGCCGCTTTATCGACGAAATCGGTTACTATAACCCTACCAAAAACCCTGCCATCATTAACATTAATGATGAGAAGGCTGTGGACTGGTTGCAGAAAGGTGCCCAACCCACTGAGACTGTAAAGTCCCTGTTCAACAAGGCAGGAGTATTTGTAAAACTCGATGCCGCTAAGAACAAATAGGGCTCAAGGCAGGAGGTGGCACTGTGAAAGCTCTGGTAGAAATTTTAGCCCGCAACCTGGTTGATAACCCCGGTGAAGTATCAGTTAATGTAGTGGAAGACGCTGAGTCAGTGACTTTTGAACTCCGGGTTGCCCCGGCTGATATGGGTAAAATTATCGGAAAACAGGGAAGAATTGCAAAAGCTATTCGCACCGTAGTTAAAGCTGCGGCTGCTAAAGAGGGCAAAAAAGTAAATGTGGAAATTCTTTAACTAATAGTGTTGTCTGGCAAAAAGGGGCTTAAGAGCCCCTTTGCTGCACCCTTAAGGGTAGACCATGGATTTAGGGGGTAGAACCATGGGAGTACTGACCATCAAGCGCCCGGTGGTTGTGAAGGCTAGGGTAACGGAAAACTTTAAAATGCTGGCCGCTGCCGAAGTCCAGGAAGGTATCAAGAAGCTGGAGGTGGAGCTCCAGCAATTAGAATTCCACAGCAAGCGCATGCTGGCCGAACTGGAGAAACAAAATCCCCAGGGGATAGCAGCAGCTAAGCAGCACCTGGACAGCCAGCGCCAAAAACGGCTGGACAGCAAGAACCAGCTCCTGGGTAAATTAAAAGAGATTGGCAAGTGGGCCAACGGGTCGGAGATTGTTCAGGGCACTTTGGAGACCATAACAGAACTTAAGGTGGGTGATACCTGGAGTGAGGTCTTCGGGGTGGAGGTAATTCTCTGTGATGACAAGATAGTGGAAATTCGCAATCCTCAAAAAAGGTGAGAAAATGGCGGAAAGATTAATTAACATAGGCAAAATCGTCAACACCCACGGCATAAAAGGTGAGCTCAGAGTGGTCCCGCTCACCGATTTTCCTGAACGGTTTTTTAAAATGAAGCAGGTCCTGGTTAACAACGGGGGAAAGCTGCAAACCTACCGGATTCAGAATGTACGGGAATATAAGAACCTCTTGATCATTAAGTTTGCTGAAATTGATGATATGAATGCAGCGCTGCTGCTAAAGAACGCCTTTTTACAGGTTACCGGAGCAGAACTGACCAAACTGCCTGAGCACACCTATTACATATTCCAGTTGGAAGGCTTGGAGGTTTTTACTGTGGACGGCGGGAGCCTGGGCAAACTCCATGAGGTGATAACCACCGGCGCCAATGATGTCTGGGCTGTGAGGGACGAAGCAGGCAGGGAAATCCTCGTTCCGGCAATCAAGCAGGTAATCAAATCCGTTGACCTGGATGCCGGCAAAGTTATTGTAGACCTCCCGGAAGGACTGTAAAAACCATGAAAATAGATATCTTGACCCTTTTTCCGGGAATGTTTGCCGGGCCCATGGGAGAGAGCATCCTGGGCAAGGCCAGGGAAAAAGGGCTGATTGAGATAAATACCCATAATATCCGGGACTATACCACTGACAAGCACCACATTACCGATGATTACCCTTTTGGTGGTGGTGCCGGGATGGTGATGAAACCGGAGCCCATCTTTCGCGCGGTAGATGCCCTGACCGCCAGGGACGGGCAAGCCCCTAAGCAGCTCGTCCTGATGTGTCCCCAGGGTACCCCCTTTTCGCAGCAACTGGCCGCAGAGCTGGCCCGGGAGGAACACCTGGTCTTCCTGTGCGGGCATTATGAGGGTATTGATGAAAGAGTCCGGGAAGCCCTGGTAACCCGGGAAATTTCCATCGGGGACTATATCCTGACGGGTGGGGAACTCCCGGCTATGGTAGTGATTGATGCCGTGGCCCGGCTTGTCCCCGGAGTCCTGGGAGAGAGTTTTTCAGCTGTGGAAGAGTCTTTCACCGGCGGGCTGCTGGAATACCCCCAGTATACCCGGCCCAGGGAGTTCCGGGGCCTGGAAGTGCCGGAAATTCTGCTCAGCGGGGATCACGAAAAAATCCGGCTCTGGCGCCGCCAACAATCCCTGCTGAGAACCCTGGCTCGCAGGCCGGATTTGCTCAGGCAGGAAGACCTGAGCCAGGCAGACCGCCTGCTGCTTAAACGGGAATTCCACCTCCACCCCAATCAAGTCAAGCCTAAGTAGGCATCGTGACTATAGGAAGGCAGAGTTACCCGGGGAATAACCTACTTAGAAAGGTGAGCGTTTTATGGCCAAGCCCCAAGTATATATTGCCCTGCTGCATTATCCTGTGTATAACAAGCACATGGAAGTAATTACTACTTCCATTACCAATCTCGATGTACATGATATTGCCAGAAGCGCCCGTACCTATAACGTAGCAGGCTATTACATAGTTCATCCCGTCCAGGCACAGCAGGAACTGATTAAGCACATGCTGGAATACTGGCAGACCGGATTTGGTTCCCGGTATAACCCGGACCGTAAGGAAGCCTTTGAACGGCTAACCCTCATCAATACCCTGGAGGATACCTTGCAGGATATTGAGCAAAAAACCGGTCAAAAACCGGTGACCGTAACTACAGATGCGCGGATTTATCCCAACACTGTAACCTATAGGGACCTGCGGGAAAAAATCTGGCAGGGAGACAGGCCTTACCTGATTATGTTTGGCACAGGCTACGGCATGGAACAAAAGACCATGGAAAGTGCGGAACATATCTTAGAGCCCATTTACGGCGGAGGAGAATATAACCACCTCTGTGTGCGCGGTGCGGTTTCAATCATCCTGGACCGCCTTTTGGGTGAGCCCTGGTGGAGTAAAGCAGGTGCTATCAAGGAAATTTCCTTGCCATAGTCCGGGCTTTGTGTTATAATGGTTTCTGTTAGTCGTGCTCAGCTTATTTGAGCGAACACGGGCGGTCCGCTATCCAGATAACTGAGGCTGGATATGAACGTCTATGAGGGAAGGAGGGAAAGCATAATGGATATCATTTCCGCTTTGGAAAAAGAACAAATAAAATCTGATATTCCTAACTTCCTGCCAGGAGATACCGTACGGGTACACGTAAAGGTACGGGAAGGCAACCGGGAAAGGATTCAGGTTTTCGAAGGTATTGTAATTCGCCGCAGCGGTGGCGGTTTGCGGGAGACTTTTACCGTGCGCCGGATTTCCTACGGTGTAGGTGTAGAGAGAATTTTCCCTGTACACTCACCAATAATCGACCGCATTGAAATTATGCGCAGAGGCCGGGTTCGCCGGGCTAAGCTCTACTACCTGCGCAGCCTGCGGGGCAAGGCGGCTCGGATCAAAGAGAAAAAATAGCATCGTAGAGAAAGGGACTGGCAGTACCGCAGTCCCTTTTTTGTACTTCAGGAATTTATAAGACTCTTAGTGGAATGAAGTATAAGTGTGACTAAGGCTTCTTCACACTGTACTTCTCAGGTGAATTGGGGGCTAAATATGACTGAGCAATTGTACCATGAGAATAGCAAAGTAGATAGCAAAGAAGAAAGTAAACTGGAAAGCAAGGTTGAAAACATAGCTAAACCAGCTGATTTTCCCACTGTCCAAAAGAACCCTGCAAAGGCTGAAAAGCGGGAGGAAAAAGGCAGCTTTCTCGGTGAAACACTGGAAGCCCTGGTGGTAGCTGCAGTCCTGGCAGCGGTGATCCGGTTTTTTATCTTCCAGCCGTTTTACATTCCCTCAGGGTCCATGGAGCCTAATTTGGTACCTGGAGACAGGATTATTGTCAATAAATTCATTTACCGCTTCAAGGAGCCTGCCCGGGGGGATGTTATGGTATTCCGGTTTCCCAAGGATCCGGAGCGGGACTTTATTAAACGGGTCATCGGCCTTCCGGGGGACACAGTGGAAATTCGCAACAGTGAACTCTACATTAATAATAGTAAGGTAAAAGAGCCATACTTACCAAAGGGACTGCGCTTTCCGGACTTTGGTCCGTACACTGTGCCACAAGATGCCTATTTCATGATGGGTGATAACCGGAACAACAGTGAGGATAGCCGGTTCTGGGGAGAAATGCCTAAGCAGAACATCCGGGGCAAGGCTGTTTTGGTCTACTGGCCTGTCAAGAGGATTAGTCTGGTCAAGGATTTGCAGGACTACTTAAAGTAGGTGACTGAGGATGAATATTCAGTGGTATCCCGGACATATGGTCAAGGCCAAACGGATGGTACAGGAGAACCTTAAACTGGTGGATGTGGTGATTGAGCTGGCTGATGCCCGGCTTCCCGAAAGCAGCAGAAACCCGGATTTACTGGAAATTATCGGTTCCAAGCCCAGGATGCTGGTCCTGAATAAAGTGGATTTGGCGGATGAGGAAGCTACCAGGCAGTGGCGGCAGTATTACAAAAACAGCGGTTTAGAAGTGGTGTTGGCAAACTCCCTTACCGGGCAGGGGTTCCGGGAAATGGAAGCTGCTGCGGTACGTTTGACCAAAGCAAAGCTGGATGCTTTGCTGGCCAAGGGCCAGAGGCCAAGAGCCATCAGGGCTATGATTGCCGGTATTCCCAATGTGGGAAAATCATCGTTTATTAACCGCCTGGTGGGGAAGGGAACAGCCAAAACTGCTGATAAACCCGGGGTGACCAGGGGTAAACAATGGGTACGCTTCGGTGGGAATTTTGAGCTGCTGGATACACCGGGAATTCTCTGGCCTAAGTTTGAAGATCCCCAGGTGGGATACAAATTAGCTGTTACGGGGGCAATTCGTGACCAACTGCTGGATGAAGTGGAGCTGGCAGCACAGCTTTTGGGCTGGTTAAGGGAAAATGCCCCTGAGCAGGTTAAGGCAAGATATAAACTGGAGGAATTAGCGGTAGACAATCACCAACTCCTGGATGCCATAGGAAAACGCCGCGGGTGCCTGGTCAGCGGGGGCAATGTGGACCGTACTAAAGCGGCGGCTATCGTTTTGGATGAGTTCAGAGGGGGCAAAATCGGCAAGTTCACTCTGGATGAGTTACCACTGTCACGATGAATTACAGTACATTAGCGAATGCCCAGGCATTCGTTTTTTAACAGATGTGGAAAAAGTATAAATTTTTTGTCCATCGTCTGGAATAATGGGTATTTTCCGGATAACATTCCAGTTATGCAGGAAAATGTTGAAATACGAAGAAGTATATAGAGGTGCATTGTGAAAACTATTACTACATCCGCCAAAGGCAGGTGAAGCTCATGTCCAAGAAGATTCTACTCATCACACCTCCTTACCATGCCGGGGTTGTAGAAGCGGCCGGAAGGTGGCCACACCTGGGCTTTATCTATGTGGCCGGCCATGTCAGGGCCGCAGGACACCAGGTGGAATTATATGATGCAATGACTAAAGACCATACCCTAAACCAAATCAAAGAGCACATTGCACAAGTGCGTCCGGATGTGGTGGCATCTACAGCCTATACTTCATCTATAAATGCTGCTTTGGATGTTTTGCGGGCAGCCAAAGAAGTGGACCCTGCTATTGTAACTATGGTAGGGGGAATCCACGCTAACTTTTGTTACGAAGAACTGCTAAGGCAATCTGCCCACTTGGATTTTGTGGTGCGTGGAGAAGGGGAACTAACCGTTCCGGAACTTTTGGAGGCCCTGGAAGCAGGGGGAGACCTGCACAAGGTCCGGGGGATTGCCTTCCGGGAAGAGGATGCTGTGGTGGTAACCCCGGGCAGGCCCTTTATCCAGGACCTGGATTCCCTTATCCCGGCTTGGGATTTGGTGGACTGGGAGGATTACAGTTTTTTTGTTATGCCTGGTTCGAGACTGGGTTTGGTCAATTCTTCCCGGGGATGTCCCCATGACTGCTGCTTCTGCTCCCAACAAAAGTTTTGGTTTAAAACATACCGGGAGCGCAGTGCGGAAAAATTTGTCGAGGAATTGGAACACCTTAGGGATACTTATGGGGTAAATGTGGTCATGCTGTCTGATGAATACCCCACCAGGAACCGCCGGCGTTGGGAGAGAATCCTCGATCTGCTCATTGAGCGTAAAACCAATGTGGGCTTGCTATTGGAAACCTGTGTAGGGGATATCCTGCGTGATGCGGACATTATGGCCAAATACCGGCAGGCCGGTGTGCTCCACATTTACGTTGGAGTAGAAGCTACTGACCAGGAGAAGCTGGACCAGTTTAAGAAAAACATCAGTTGTGAACAGTCCAGACAGGCCTTGCGCATTATCAATGAGGCCGGGATAATCACCGAGTGTTCCTTTGTTTTGGGCATGCCGGAAGAAACCCCTGAATCAATTGAGGAAACCCTCCAATTAGCCAAGCATTATGATCCCGATTTTGCGCATTTCCTGATGATTGCCCCCTGGCCCTACGCCGATATCTATCCTGAACTGAAGGAATACATTGCGGAATGGGACTATGCAAAATATAATTTTGTCGAGCCTGTGGTAGAGCCCAAAAAGATGAGCAAAGAGGAAATTGCCCGGGCTGTGGTGGATTGTTACCGCAAGTACTACATGGATAAGCTAAAAACTTATACCTCAATCCCCGATGCCTTCAAGAGGGATTATTTGATCAGATCCCTGAAAGTGATGATGGAAAATTCTTTCCTGAAAAAATATATTGGAGGACTTGGTGAAATTCCTGAAGAGGTAAAAAAACTAATGGAAGTAGCTCCTTTGGGGGTTTAAAAGTACCACTCAAATAAAATCTGTTGACAAACTTTACCTCCTAAAAATATCATTATAATATGACCGAAAGGGGGCAAGTTATGTCAGATAAAGTGGGAATATTCATTGATGGCGCTTATTTAGATAAAATTCTTCAAGATGAATTTGGTTCACCACGAATAGACTACGAAAAGCTCGCCGGTTGGATGAGCCAAGGAATACCAATCTTTAGGACATACTATTATCATTGTCTTCCATACCAAGGCAATCCCCCTACCCCTTGGCAAAGTGCTGATGAAAGAATACCTTTAACAAAAAATATAATCAATTCCATTTTGCGATAAGATTTAATCAATTTATGATAAGATTTAATCAAAATGTATTGACTCTTAAAAATTAGGGAATATAATAAAAGGTAGAATACTTACTGGCGTTCTCGTAGGACGTCAGGGAGAATACCTATAACCTCGCTTTAAGGCGGGGTTATTTTCTTTTTATAAGGATGGTTTTAAAGCTCGCTTTTTTTCTTTTTTTCAGCAGGGTTTCTGAAAGTTTGTGACGAATACTGATGAAGATTGTTAACCAAGGGGGCGCTTCCGTGGAAATAGATAAATTAAGCTTAAAGGAACTCACCGGTTTAGCCATGGAACTGGGAGATGACCTCGCCTTTCTGGAGCAACTTTCCCTGGACCCCCGGGTAAGTGTGCAAAAGCTTTACGTACAGCTGCAAAATCGCCGGGAGAAAACCACTCGTGAACTGGCCAGGCTTACAGAAATGACCCGCTTGGAGCGGGATTTATGGTCACAGGGCGCCAGGCTGGTTGCCGGGGTGGATGAGGTTGGCAGAGGCCCGCTGGCCGGTCCTGTGGTGGCAGGTGCGGTAATCCTCCCCCCGGGTTGTCGAATTTTCGGGCTGGATGATTCGAAAAAACTCTCCGAGAAAAAACGGGAGGCACTATATGAGGAAATTAAGCAGGTAGCCGTGGCCTGGGGCATTGGGATGGCCTCTGTTGAGGAAATCGACCGGGTGAACATCCTGCAGGCTACCTACCTGGCCATGCAGAGGGCATTGGCAGGGCTGGAGCAAAAGCCTCAGCGCCTTTTGGTTGACGCCTTATCCATACCTAAGGTGAACATCCCCCAGAACGGTATCATTGGCGGAGACGGCTTGAGCCTGTCTATTGCTGCAGCTTCTGTCATGGCCAAGGTAACCAGGGACCGTTTAATGACCGGACTACATGAGGTTTATCCTGATTACGGGTTTGCCAGGCATAAGGGCTACGGGACGCAGGAACATCTGGAGGCCATTCAAACCAAGGGATTGAGTTCCATTCACCGGAGAAGTTTTTGTCAGCAGTACATAGGGGTGAAAACATGCAGGAACTCCCAGGACTAAATTCAGGGACTAAGTTAGCTGTTAGTCTGAACCAGGAATCCGGTAAAGTTACACCTGAAGCCCGGACCGCAACTTCCGGGGTCATTAGTGTGCCCGCTTCCACTTTGGCTGTGCCTGTTCAGGAGGGACAACTGCTCACTGCAAAGGTGGTCAAGATCCTGCCTGATAACAAGGCTATTATCGACATTAACGGTCAAACTCTGGTAGCAGAAAGCAAAGTAGCCCTTCTGGAAGGTCAGGAAATGCTCTTGGAGACCAAAGGCCTTCAGGAAGGAAAAATTTTGCTGCAGCTTTTGGCAGTCGGGAAAAATCCCTATACCGGGACCGGACAACAGGCGCAATTTGCAAACATTCTGGCCCAAGCCGGGCTGACCTTAAATCAGGAAAATCTACAGATTTTGCAGTATCTAATGAAGGAAAAAGCCCAACTCACTACTCCGGTGGTAAAAGAGATTGCCCGTTCCCTGCTATCCCTGGGAAAATTTGACCGCGAGACTATCAGGGCGGCCGTATTCCTGGCGGTCAGGAGTTTTCCGGTAGATGCGGAAAATCTTAAACTGGCCGGCTTAATCCTCCGGGAGGGTGGGGGACTCGGAAGTTCCCTGGGCAAGGTTTTGGGCCAACTTTGGGGTTTAGTCAATGCGGAAAGTACGGCCCCTGTCCCGCCTGATTCGGCCGGGGCCACCCCTTTAGCCAAAGGCGCCGGGACTCCGGAAGCCAAAACCCCGGTCTTTACGGGACAGGCCCCAACTACCGGGGAACCTGATACTCAAGGAATTAGTCTTACTGTACAAAACGACAAGCCGGGTACAGGTAAACCGATGTCTACGCCCCTAAACCAGGAAAGCGGTATTGCCAAAAATAATCTGCAAGAGACTGAACTTAACCTGTCAGCACAGGAGTCAGTCCGGAATAATGTCAGCCGACAGGCAGGGGTCCAGCCTGAGCAAAACAAGCAGGTGCTCCATGGTCATGTACCGCTGACTGCTGAGGCCGGACAGGTATCTACCGGCCCGGAAAAGCCTGAGTTTAGGACATTCCTGGTTTCTGTCCTGAAAAGCCTCTTGACACTGGACTTGGGCGAAACCGGCCGGGGTGCAGCAGGACGGTCAGCATTAAGAACTCCGGAAGCCCAACTGGAGTTAGTAGGAGAGACATGGCAGGCCAAAGGTTTGCTAGACAAGATTCTTACAGGGATTAGTGCAGGACAACAAGTCATTGAAGGAAAAGTGCCGCAGGGAGTTTTCCCGCAACAGCAAGCTATACAGCAAGCGGAAACTTCAAACCAAGAGGGAACTGCCAAACAACAGGAAATTGCCAAGCAACAGGAAATCTCCAAACAACAGGAAATCTCCAAACAACAGGAAGGCGCCCAACTGAAGCTTCGGTCCCATGGCCAGGAAATTATTCAGCCACAGGCCCGGTTAGAAGAGCAACAAGTAAATCCAGAACGTCACGCAGCTTCCGGGACCCTGGCCCTAAAAACAGAGCAGTTGAGGGATATCCTGTCCGCACGGGAGCTACTGCAGGGTTCCTATCAAAAATCTGATGAAAGCTTTATTGGCTATTTTCCGCTACCCGTTCAGGTTGAGGAACAGTATTTGGGCGCTGACCTCTACGTGTGGAGGCGCAAGCCCAGGGAAAAAGGTGCAGATGCCGGACAAGGATCAGACGACGCCGGTTTTCATATTCTCTTCCTGCTGAATACTTCCAGTTTGGGCAGTTGGCGGATTGACCTGGTGACCAGGGGAGAAAACCTGAGTATCAATATGGCAGTAAGTCAAGAAGAGGCCGGCAGACTGGTGCAAACCCGCCTGAGTGAACTCCGGGAAAAGGTAGAGGCTCAAGGTTACAAGATCAACCATCTGAACTGTCAGGTCAGCCGGACTCAACCGGGGGATGTGCATGAGTATAAGCAGGGTGGAAAGACTATTAGGGAGGAAAATGAAGAGGGTAAAGGGAAGGGGCATGGCGAGCCTTTTGTTGCAGGTTTAGACCTTAGAGTCTAGATGCCCAGGCATGAAAAACAGCACCGGGAGGGAAGAACGTGGCAAAGCAAGCCGGAGAACCGGAGAGACATTCCGGTGAAGACCGGGGAGATAAACCTGTTAGGGATTTGGCGGTGGCCCTGCGTTACCGGCAGGAAGAGGACAATGCCCCTAGAATTGTAGCCAGCGGGCGGGGCTTGGTAGCTAAAAAAATCCTCGAACAAGCCCGGGAACATGGGGTACCTGTGCAGGAAAATCCCGAAGTGGCCCAACTGCTTGCAGGTTTGGAAACAGGTCAGGAAATACCCCCGGAACTTTATGGAGTTATTGCCGAAGTTTTAGCGTTTGTATTTAGTCTGGACTCCGCTCGCAGGAGGTTTTAAGAAAATTCTTCACAAATTACAGAAATTCATAGGTGTTTATGGAAAGGATTTTTGGATTGAGTATAGAATATACATCTAATGACGTCAAAGCACGTCCATTTGCCGTGCAGTCTGCATAGTACGGCGCCGGAAACCGGGCTCATCTTCAACTGCTCCAGGACCAAGCTCCAGGGGTTGGGGACTGGGGCCCTCCTCCATGCTATAGGCATAGTGAGGTTAGAGGTTAGAGGTTAGTGGTTAGTGGAAAACATTAAAAAGCGGGTTCTTCTGCTTATAAGGCACCTGGTCACCCGGGGACTTGGCAGGCAAGGAATGTGAAAATGCCTACAAGTGGCAAAAACCAGTTTTTTACGGCCGGGTGATCTGCGTTTTCCTTGGGGGCCTTTGAGATATAGAAAGCTTGGCTTGTACCAAGCACAAAATATTAAGCAGAAAGGGGGGGTAATATGCTGCAACAGTATGCGGGGATTGGGGCTATGCTCATCATTGCAATTGTTTTTCCGATTATAGTTATTGCCATTTCGTCCATTGTCCGGCCGAAAAAAGCTGCCAAGTATAAATACGAAACTTATGAGTGTGGTCTCGAAACCCAAGGGGAAACCTGGGTTCAGTTTAAGACCAACTATTTTATGTATGCTCTTGTTTTCGTGGCCTTCGATGTGGAAACTGTTTTCCTGTATCCGTGGGCAGTAAAATTCATGAGCCTGGGAACCTTTGCCTTTATTGAGATGTTTATCTTTATCGCCATCTTAGTAATAGGCTTTTGGTATGCCTGGAAGGAAGGAGCATTAGAATGGAATTAGACAAGACTAACGAAGTGGAGGAACTGGCGAAACAAGGAATAATCTTCACTACAGTGGAAACAGTCCTCAACTACGCCAGGGCCCGCTCCATTTGGCCCATGACCTTCGGTCTTGCCTGTTGTGCCATTGAGATGATGACCAGTGGTGCTGCGCGTTATGACATCGCCCGGTTTGGGTATGAGGTTTTCCGCCCGTCACCCCGGCAGGCTGACCTGATGATTGTGGCCGGAACCATTACCAAGAAAATGCAGCCTCTGATCGAAAGACTGTATGACCAAATGCCCGAACCTAAATGGGTTTTGGCGATGGGTAGTTGTGCCATCAGCGGCGGTCCTTATGTTGATTCCTACAATGTAGTCAAGGGCGCTGACACCTTTTTACCTGTAGATGTATATGTCCCGGGTTGCCCACCACGGCCTGAGGCATTATTTCACGGGTTGTTGCAGCTTAAGGAAAAAGTTCAGAACCCTAAAAAAATTGCGAGGTTGAGGAAACATGGCTGATTTCAGGGACAAAGTGGTGGAAGAACTGCAAAAGAAATTTGCGGATAAGGTTGAGGCCTTTGAGGACAACACCAACGAGTCAATTTTGGTCCAACCGGTTGCCCTGGTAGATGTAATGAAGGAACTACGGGATAAGTTTGAACTGCCTTTGTTGATGCTTCTAACCGGAGTAGAATACCCGGAAGAATTCCTGGCAGTTTATCAGGTAACTTCGGCGAGCAATACCAACAGAGTGAATGTTAAGGTCAAACTGCCTAAGCACAAGCCCGAGGTACCTTCAATTGTTTCCGTTTACCCGGCGGCCAATGTTCAGGAGCGGGAAACCTGGGACCTCATGGGAATCACCTATAAGGGGCACCCGAACCTGGTACGGATTCTGTGTCCTGACGATTTCGAAGGTCATCCTTTACGGAAAGATTTTAAAGGTTAAATAAGAATGTAGAGGTGTGACAATGATTAAAACTCAAGAGATATCAATAAATATGGGACCTCAACATCCCAGTACCCACGGTGTGTTTCGCTGTGTGCTCCAGTTGGACGGGGAGACAGTTACCAATATCACCAACCATACCGGCTACCTGCACCGGGGTACGGAAAAACTGGCCGAGGCCCGGACCTATACCCAGGTCATTCCTTACACCGACCGGCTGGACTACATCGGAGCAATGCTGAATAATACCGGTTATGTGCAGACTGTGGAGAAGCTGATGGGTCTGGAGATTCCTGAGCGGGCCGAATATATCCGGATTATTCTCCAGGAACTGTCCCGGATTGCCAACCACATGCTTTTTGTAGGATGCTACGCCCTGGACATGGCGGGTTTCACCGGCTGGATGTACACCTTCCGGGACCGGGAAAGGGTCTTGGATATGCTGGAAATGGTCTGCGGCTCCCGGATGACCTTTAGCTTTATGCGGATTGGCGGGGTGCCGGAAGACCTGCCTGAGGAATTCTTCCCGGCTTTACGGTCTTTCCTGGATGATTTTCCGAAAATGATTGAAGAGTACAACGGCCTGATTACCGGCAACGAAATTCTCCAAGCCCGTTCCAAGGGAATCGGGGTTCTGAGCAAGGAAATGGCCCTGGCTTACGGTGTAACCGGACCTAACCTGCGGGCTTCCGGGGTTAATTATGATGTCAGAAAGGCCGAGCCTTACGGAATCTATGACCGCTTTGAGTTCGATGTCCCAGTGCTGGAGAATGGTGACTGCTTTGACCGGTACTACATTCGTGTTCTGGAGATGGAACAAAGCGCCCGGATTATCCGTCAGGCGCTGGAACAGATTCCTGAGGGTCCGATCATGGCCAAGGTTCCCAAGGTTATTAAGCCCCCGGTTGGTGAGGCATATCACCTTGTGGAGGGTACCAAGGGACTACTGGGCTACTACATTGTAAGTGACGGCTCTACCAAACCCTACAGGCTCCATATCCATTCACCTTCCTTCGTGAACCTGGGAGTATTCCCTGAAATCTCCAAAGGCCACAACATTCAAGACACTGTTTTGATTTTGGCTTCTATCGATATCGTGTTGGGTGAAGTGGACCGGTAGCCGGCAAAATTCGGATTGTATAGGGGAGAAGATGCATGGAAAATATTAATCTCTTTGTTCTACTGGCCAATTGGTTGCGCCAATGGCTTGAGGGAGTAGGTGCATCACCTGATGTAATTGAAGTGGTTATGGATGTCTTTGGGACTGTTGGAGCCCTGGTTTTTATTCTCCTTAACGCCTTGATTCTGGTGTTATTAGAGCGTAAAGCAGCAGCGTTCTTTCAACAGCGTTATGGTCCCAACCGTTGGGGTCCTAAGGGGGTCTTCCAAACCATTTTTGACTCCCTGAAGCTCTTGTCAAAGGAAGATATTATTCCTAAGGCTGTCGACAAATGGGTATTTAAGATTGCTGCGTAT
>JAJZTU010000042.1 GCA_021848765.1 Bacillota bacterium | reverse complement strand
GGCTATTCCGGTAATCACATCAACGATTTTACCGATTTCCAGGGATCTGGCACCCAGTGATTTAATCTGGTTTGCAAAGCTGGCCACTGACTCATTTATGGTGTGCATCCGCATCACCGTGTCCTCGATAGCCATTCCACCCATGGAGGCAATAGAAGATGCCTCATTGGAAGCCAATAACATTTCATGGGCATTAGAGGCAATCTGCTGGGCACCCCTGGACAACTGGCCCACAATGTTGGCGGTATCCTCCACACTTTTGGACTGGCTGTCTGTCCCATGAGCTACCTGATTAATAGTGCTGGCAATCTGCTCTGTGGCCCGGCTGGACTCCTCTGCCCCCGCACTCAGTTGCTGGGCTGAACCGGCCAGTTGCACGGCTGTATTTAATACCTGATTAATCACAGCAGCCAGATTTTTCATCATAGTATTAAAGGCCTCGGCCAATTGGCCAAGCTCATCTTTGCTTTGTACCCTGACCGCGCCCGTAAGGTCCCCTTGCTCCGCCTTGCACATCACCTGCTGCAATTCCCTGATCGGGTTACAGATTTGGCGGGCCACCAGCCAAGCCAGCACATTAGCTACTAATTGTCCTAAAATCATAGTCAGGAACAGGTTCCAGGACAACTCCATAATCTCGGAACTTAAATGGGAGGAGGGAAGACCTACAAACCACATGCCGATTACTTTACCCCCGGCATCCCTGATGGGTTCATAGGCAGTATGAAAGCTTTGGCCTACTACAGTGGCCTCACCTACAAAGGTCCGTCCCTCTTTCAACACTCGCTGGGCTACTGCGGGGTCTGCCTCAGTATTGACCGCCCGGCTATTATCTTTATTCAGCAGCGTAGTGGTTACCCGTTTATTGTCCAGAAACAGGGTTACAGAATCCCCGGTAAGCAGGCTGACCTTATCCACCAAAGCATTATTGTCATTCATGGCAGTTTGGCCTTTGTACAATACACCGTTTTCCTCCCGCCAGTCCCCGGGATATTGAACATCAAGATAAGCTAAGCCTAAGGCCAAGTCCGACCGCAACTTATCCCGCATAGATTTGGCCAGTTCCTCCTTGGTATTTTGGATAGCGTACAACCCTGTTGCTAAGGCTGTTATAAAAACAGTCAGCATCAAAATTCCTGCTAACTTGGTTCTAAAATTAAAGCGCATAATTCTGTCCTCCCCCGCTTATCTATTTGAAAAGCTTTCGACAAAAATATCCAAAATCCTCCCAGAGAGTCGAAAAAGATAAGACAATTAATAAAACAACAGCCAACTTTTCCAGGACATATGGCCCATGCCATCGGTATAAAAAAGCAACACCCGGGTCCCTCTAATACCCGGGTGTTTTAACACTGTAAAATCATACTGTTATAGGTGTCTAACTGAGGCTTCACCTGCCACGAACTCGCAGGCAAACTCAGTACTTATATAGCTCTGATTAATTGTCTCCGCTGCTTATCTTCCTGTTCACACCGCATATAACGTACAATCAGTTCATCAATTTCACAACTCTTTGCATAAACCACACCATCCTGCAAAGGGTTCAGCGATTGGGCTGCCAGCTTCAACATAAGTTTTTGCTGCTTCCTGATTTCCCTAAGCATTTGCTCGCGCTCCATGCATGTTACCTCCTTCAGCAAACTCCGCTCCCTCCTGTAAACGAAGAAAACCTACTCACTTCCGTAGTAGGCTGCAGTTAAGCAAGCGTCTACTTTCGGCAACCCGGCTATCATAGTATTCTTTCATACCGTAGACCCGTGGTTTTGCGCCCTCATTTTTCAATGAGTTTGCCTTTTCGTGTAAACTTTACCTTATTGTGCTAACATTTCTTGTCCTAAACATAATATAACATATTTTGGGCACAAATCATGTAAAAATTTGTCGACACTGAATAATTTTTTCATAATTTAGAGTTTTGAGCCAAACATTGTCTATTCACCACTTATACCATAAAGTCTGGCCCTGCGCAGTTTGCGGCGTTTTTTTCGCAGTATTGCCCTTCTGGCCAGCACTGCCAAAAAGAGCAATCCTAAGGCGCCTCCGCCTGCCCATAAGGCCTTGTCAACGGGAAATTTCCTGGGTTCCACGTTATTGGCAGCTAATAGTTCCACTTGTCCTACGTCCTGACCCTCCATTGTGTAGATCAGTTTGCCCACTATGGTTCCCTTTACCACCGGGGCTCTAAGTGTTTTTGCCAATTCCACCCGGGACTGAGGTCTGCTTGCTCCTCCCCGGCTCACCGTATGAGCCAGGCTGCGGGCAGTCACTGCCTGGACAGGAATTTCCGCATTCTCCACAGGTACTGCCTTTACAAACCGGTTGGCTTCGACTAACTTTATGGTCTGGAAGTTAGTAAAACCAAATTCCAAAAGCTTAGTAACATCCTCCCAGATATTTTTGCCTACACTGCCTAAAACCACAGCAATGAATTCCTGGTCTCCCCGCTTTGCCGAGCCTACCAGGCATTGTTGGGCCTGAACGGTATAACCGGTCTTTATTCCATTGGCGCCTTCCAGCCGCCATAATAACTTATTGTGGTTGATTAACCGGGTTAAAGCATCAGCAGGGGTGCGGTTGATCTCCTTGACCTTGCTTCCGGCTATCTCCCGGAATTTGGGGTTTTCCATAGCTGCTTTAGAAATAAGAGCCAGATCATGGGCAGTAGTGTAGTGGTCAGGGTCGGGAAGCCCGTTAGGATTGACAAAATTTGAATCCACAGCGCCTAATGCCCTGGCTTTTTCATTCATCATTTTAGCAAAGCCCTCTACCGAACCACCAATATGCTTAGCAATTGCAACAGCTGCATCATTGGCTGAATTGAGCAAAAGGGCCCAGACAAGTTCCTCCAAAGTTATGTCTTCACCTTCTTGCAGCCAGATGGAGCTACCCTCAGCTTTTGTGGGCTCCTGATCTATCCTGACCGGGTCCGAAAGCTTCCCCTTCTCCAGCGCTACCAGTGCCGTCAAAATCTTAGTTGTACTGGCAGGATACATTCTCGCATGCTCATTTTTCGCATAAAGTATTTGACCTGTTGCAGAGTCAAGTAAAACGGCGCTGATCCCTACTACCTGGGGTGGAACAGTTTTATCCGGGGCGGCTTCGGCCCCGCTGGTTGCCGCAGACAGCATAATCATTATCGATAATATAACCCGTAACAGCTTCATCTTATCACCCTTGGTTGAAATAGTATTTAAGTTTTCCGGCTATCAACTAGCTATCGATTAAGCTATCAAAATCAAAGTAAAGCTGTACACTGTTTTTGTTTCGGGTTTTTACGAAATATAAAGCCTTGTCAGCCCTCTGAATCAGTTCCTCTTTAGTCCCGGCATCAGCGGGAAAACTGGCAATCCCCATGGAAACGGTAATCTTACCATCCGGCTGGGTTGACCGGCCGGGAAAAGGGTGTTTACCAATAGCGTCAAGAATCCTCCGGGCAGCTACCAAAGCTCCTTCACCGTCTGTATCTGCCAAAATTATTGCAAATTCTTCGCCCCCGTATCTGGCCACAGTATCCACCAACCGGACGTTTTCCTGAAGGATCCGGCCCAAGGTAACTAACAGTTGGTCCCCCATGGGATGGCCATGGGTATCATTATAGCATTTGAAATGGTCAATATCTATCATCACCAGGGACAACTGGGTATTTAGCCTCATGGCCCTGCGTAACTCTTCATCCAGGCGAATAGTTAAATAGCGGTAGTTGTATAATCCGGTCAGCTCATCAGTTAAGGCCTGAAGCCGCAGGCCCTCATTAACCAATTCCAGGGCCCGGTGCCGGGTGAGAAGCTTTTCCATAATCCAACCGTCCGCCAGAGTAATCAGTACAATCATGGCCATCCCCAGCAGGCGGCCATCAAGCTCTGAGACGTTGATTCCTGTAGTTGCGTAGTACACCTCCATCATTCCGGTCAGCCCGATAATAGCGGCAGCAGCTAACAAACTTCCCCGGAATCCCCTGCCATAAGCCACAATTGACGATGGAATCAAGTAAAAAAATCTAATTAGCTCTACTTGCTGCCGCCAGATCAGTTCATTGAGCAAAGGCAGCAGGAATCCTACTATGGCAATTAGCAAGTAATCAGGAAACCGGAGAAACAAGCTCTTTTTGCAAGAGAAAGGCTCAGTCCTGGGTGACAAGCGGGATCATCCTTTCCACAGGCACACCACGCGCTACACAATTAGTATTGTTTCGACACATAGGAAGATAATCCTCTTTTTTACCCAGCGCTTACAGATAAATGTAAATAAAATATCCTAGTCCAGCAAAAGCAGTCCACACCACACAACCTTGTCCTGCACAGGAAAAGCTATAGGCATCCCTGCCTTCCGGGAGGTGGCCACCACATCCACTCCTACTGCTTCCATCGAAGGCCTAGCCAAAAACGGGTGGCAGCATTTTTGAGCAGGCCCCCCACACTCGGGGCAGAGCTTACAACAGCCCCCGATAAAACCGGTGGCAAATCGAAATCCCAGGGCAAAGGCCCGGCTCTCTGCCCAGTTTACCAACCTGTGCAGCTCATTAGCCGGCCCATAGACTGCTTCCGGGTCCTGCGCATTGTCCGCCGGGAGTACGCCCTCCAGTTGGAGCAGGATGGCCCTATGATAACAGGTGAGGTAGTCCCGGAATTCCTCCATTGTCGGGCAGTGCGGCGGACATTGTAAGTTGTGGCCGAAGCTTGCACACCTGGGTACCTGGCATTTTAACCTGACCCGGGAGTCTACCACTACCTGGCCGGTGCCGATTACCCTGGCCCTGGTTGCCCCTCTGGCGATGATTTCCTCAACCAAAGCCGCAACATCAAGCAGGTTCTCTGTTACGTCAATATTAGGCATTTTGTCCACCCCCTACCGCCTGGAGTCCATACATAAACAGCCCTACAAGAAGAACCAGAGTAAACAAAAGCCTCAGCAACCTGGACATCCGCCATGGACTTTCACCCTTTAAACCGATAGCGGCACTGGTCAAGTATCCTCCAAACAACCCACCCACATGAGCATAGTTGTCAATCCCGGGGTTCACAAACCCAAAAGCCAGGTTGACCAGCAGGGCTGCCAGGATGCCGTTACCCAGCCCCCGGGCAAATATTTGCGGCTCCCGGCGTCCAAAATAGAGGAAGGCCCCAAACAGGCCAAAAATTGCACCCGAAGCCCCTGCGGAAATGTTGGGCGAAAACAAAAAACTGGCCACACTGCCCCAAAGCCCTGCCACAAGATAAATCAGGGCAAACTTTTTAGAGCCGTAAAGATACTCGGCCCCTGTCCCCAATTGGTAGAGTGCATAGCTGTTAAATAAGAGGTGAGCCACACCAATATGCAAAAACATGGAAGTAAACAGCCTCCAGTATTGGCCCTCGATGATCAGCGGGGGATATTTCGCTCCGAAAAACACCAGTACTTCCGGGTTTGTTGAGCCGCCCATCACGGTCATCAGCAGCCAAACCAAGGCATTTACCACCAGAATGGCCCTGGTTACCACGGGTTTACGCTGCTTTTTTACTGTAAAGATCTCTTCCCCGCCTTCCCCATAAGACTGAGCATTGCCGCGTTGCCCGGCAGTTAGCCCCCCTTTAAAGCCGTTAGGTTCGTTCAGGTAACCGGCTAATAACTCAGCAGACAAAAAAGTCCGCCAGGGCCTTCCCTGGTGCTTCCATACCCTTCCGGCCAAAAGGTCCGCAACCCACACCAGGGTATAATTATTTTGCCAAAACGCCTTCTGTTGAAAACTTAACAGCTTTTCCCTGCGCTCCGGGGATACTCCCTGAGCGAAGACCAGCACTATAATACCCATTACCCCGCTGCTTCTGGTCTGATGCTGGAGGTTATGAAACCTTTCTTCATCTCCTGCAACGGTCTGTTCTACATCCCTTTCATCCAATTGGTCAGCCGGGAGAATACGCACAAAATGCCAGTTTCCCCAGTGCTGGCGGCCCAGCATTACACCTGCTCCCAGGTGTTCATTACCATACCACTCAGCAGAAACCGGCTGAAAAGCTTCATTATCTATTAAGTGCCTGGTTAGCAGCCCTATGTACCGGTCCATCCATCCTCCCCCCTCTAAAGATACTGTTTCCACAAAACGTGAGCATAATCCTTCTACGACAGGGGGCAAAAAAAACTGCCCTTAAACAAGGGCAACAACAGGTCAATTCAGAGGTTGTGTTTGGAGGTTGTGGAGTTATCTTTATTTTAGCACTTACCAATAATAATTACTGTTAACTAGTTAACATTTTTATGATTATCAGGCTGGGTCCTCCCAGGGGACAAGGTTAGTACGAAAGCATTCCACTTGCAGGAGATTGGAAAATCAGAAAAACGAGGGATGACAATTGGAATTTTGTGCAAGAGAATACGGGCCACTTGATGCTTCCACTATTGTTTTCATACACGGTGCTTTTCTCGGAGGTTGGATGTGGAAAAAACAAGTTAAGTACTTCAATGACTACCATTGTTTAGTACCGGATTTACCCGGACAAGGGCAAAGCATTAATCATAAGCCGTTTAGTATAAAAACCAGCGCAGAACAAATTGCAGAGCTCATTAGAAATAAAGCACATAACGGAAAAGCCCATGTAGTGGGGTTTTCATTAGGCGCTCAAATCCTTGTTCAGTTGTTAAAGACATCACCTGAGGTTATCGACCACGCAATTGTAAATAGCGCTCTCGTCCGTCATATACCTTTATCCGGTTTACTTATCAAGACCATCCCAAGATTGTCCCTCATGCGGGCCGGTAACCGACTTTTTTCAAGGCTCCAGGCAAAATCATATCACCTTTCCGGGGAAGACTTTGAAAAATACTACAGTGAAACCAAACAAATAACATTAGACACTTACGAAAGAGTTACAAAGGAGAATATGACTTTTCGGTTGCCGGAAGGTATGAATCGGGTAAACGTACCCACTTTAGTTATTGCTGGGGAAAAAGAATTAGGCGTTATGCGTAAATCCGCAGAGGATCTTGTTTGTGCAATTCCAAACACCGAGGGATTCATTATTAAGGGTGTGGAGCACACCTTCTGCTTTGAAAATCCGGACCTTTATCATAAAGTTGTTCGGGCGTGGATTACTGATGCACCGTTGCAGGATGAAAGGTTACAGAGGATATAGTGTCATTTCTTTACCCCCGTTCTAACACAATGCCCACCAGCCGTCTCCTGCCGAACCTAAGCGCCTCTTTCCGATCCCCTACGAATAGGTCAAGCCGGTTTCCCCGGATAGCGCCACCCCGGTCCTGCACCACGAATGTCTTGCCCAGGGCAGGGATGTGAATTCGAGTCCCGAACGGGTAACTTCTCGATGCCGCTATCGTGTGCCATCGCCTGGCCCGTACACCTGAGGCCGTGATCCCCCGACCGTTCATCCCTTTATCGCGGGCGGTATATGCGGTAATTTCAAAGACGACTTTGGGTCCCTGATACTTAGGGAATGTTTTAACCGGCGGCTTCGTTTCCGCCTTACACAGCAGCGGTAGGATAAACACGAGGATTGTGGTAAGTATTACTACGAAGAAAAATCTCAAACTTAGCCCTCCTCCCGGAGGTATCAGAAGGGTCACCTATTCTATTTACCGGTTTCTCGCAGAACGGTGCGACCCGCTCCGATACCGGACCGAATCATCTATTTGAGGTTGACACATAGCAACCTCAATTTCCATGATATGGTTAGAGCCCTATTTTGGTTACACTGCTCCCGAAAAAAGAAAAAGAAATAATCTTTAAGATGCCTGCGGATTATTGCCAAACACATCATTTCATATCCAGAATTGATTCACTATGTACCGGCAGCCTGACTTCCTTTACCAAGAACCGGAAGATAATAGTCTTAAACGGTACTACTACTGTGACGGTAATGGTTGGCGGCCCTTTCTCCTTAATGTCTAACCGCTTAATCACCAAACGGCCTTCCAGGTAGGACTTACCTTGAGGGTCCAAACCATTGTTTAACCTCAAATTACTTTTAACCAGGCGTAAAAAAGTTTCCCTGGCCTTGTCCGGGTCAATCTCGGGAGCCCTGCTCCCATCCAAAATACTTTCCTCCAGAAGGGAAGAACTCACCGCCGAAGTCCCGGCGGCATCTAGAGTTGACTGCACCCTGCCGGCCAGGGTATACATGGCGGCCAAATCAGTCACCAGCCCCATCAGCAGCAGAAACACCGGCAGCAGCAAAACAATCCATCCGTATAAAGCTCCGGTTTCTGACCGGAGCAAAAATTTGGCTTTCCCAATTAGCCTGGGTAACCTGGCTCCCAATTTCCCCAATCCCCCTTGCGGCGGCAATCTCTAAATGACCCGTCATGCCTGCAAGGCACAACCAATAATAAACAGTTATTTTCGTTTTAATCATCTTTAAACAGGAGAAATACCTAGCGGAAATAATTCTCGCTAATAGCATAACTATCTGCCGCTAAGTTCAGATTAAATTGCAGGTTCTCCGAAACCGGCCCGAATAGCTGGAAGGAATAGGGATATTCAATCCGCAGGTAAACATCATCATTAAACTGCACCGGTGCCCAGGTTGCGGAAATGCTGGCTTTAGCCGGGTCAATCCCCCGCAGTTTCAACTGCTCATCAATCTTGTCCCTGATTTCCTCATTCATCCCGCCGTTAACCGCCATGGCCCTGATACCGTAATCCACCACTGATACCAGGGAATTATCCACCCCTGCCACCAGCCCGGCCTCAATAATCCCAAAGATCAGAAACAGCAGAACCGGCAGCAAGATGGCTAACTCCATAAAGGCCGAGCCTCGTTCACCGGCAAGCTTGGACTCCGGCCACACCTTTAACGGCAACTCCTTGAACGGCCACGCCTTTAGCGGCAACTCCTTCTGCAGCAACTCCTTTAGCACTAGCTTCTTTATAATTCTGATCCAGATCATTCTTCAGCCCCATTCCCGTTACCATCACTTCTTGCCCGTATCGCTACTTTAATCTCTTAAGAACCGGGCTTAGTTGCCGTAAATTTGGCAATAATCGCGGTAAACTGCTCCACAATTGCGGTTCCGAAATTACCGATTACCGTGATCCCGAAAATCACCACAAGGGCCAGGTAAATTGCGTTTTGGATGAAATCTCCCCGCTCCTCGCCCAGTATGGCTTTTGCTCTTTTAAGTATATCCTTCATGCTTTTCCCCCTTATTTTTATTTTTAACAGATTAAAAGCCTAATCACCTATTCCACGCATAGCCATGATAGTAAGCAGGGCCGGAAGGCCTACAATGATAAAGATATTGATAAACAGCAGTCCACCGACTAACGCCATGTAGGCGGGCTTTTGCTTGATCTTCCGCTTCATGCCAAGCTTGCGCAGCTCACGCATGAGCTGGCTTTGGGCAAGAAAAATATCCTTGAGGGGAATCCCTGCATTTATTCCCTGTTCGATGGTAACCACAAAATTCTGGACCTCCAGCAGCCCTGCCCGATGGGCAAATCTGCGCAGTGCTGTCACCTGGTCATAGACCTCCAACTCTGCACTCAGCTTCTCCAGGAGTTCTCCCATCCCCGGGCCGGCAATCTCCTGAACCTGTTTGATGGTCTGGTAGATGGACAGACCCGAACTCAAGTAACTTCTGGTAGCATCAATGAAATCCGGGAATTCCTCCATCACCTGGTCACGGCGCCGAATAAGCTTACCCCTCAGCACGATATCAGGCAAAAAGTAGGCCCCCACCGCCAGCATTATCCAGCTAATCCCTGAACCGGCCCTCTGCTGGGCCAGCACAACCAGAGTACCCGCCAACATAGTCCCCAAACCGGCCATCCATTTTGCTGCCATGAATTGTTCCGGCGCATAATTCAACCCTGCTTGCTCCAGTTTGGCCTGGATACTCTCAGCCGAAATCCGGCTAACCTTCACCTTTGCCCGGACCAGTTCATAAACCGGCCGCATGAGGCGAAATAATACCGGCTGTTCCTCCATCTCCTTGGCCTCTTCCGGCAGGTCCAAGAGTTGGATCCTCCGGACCCGCTGCCAGGTATAACCGGAATAAGGCCGGAACAGCAAGGTCAACAGGGAGGAAAACAGGAAGAAAGCAGAAATGCCGAGCAGGATAAAAATACCCTCCATAACCGTCCCCCTTTAAACTACCGGTATCTTCCCCCTTTACGCTACCGGCTCGGTGATCTTTTCAATCAGCAGGACACTCACTAAAGAAAGCAGGGCCACCACAGCCATCCCCAGCCTTCCGGGGGTGGTCCCGGTGAGTATTTGAGCAAAATCCGGCCTGAGGAACTTGTACACCACAAAGAACAAAGGTGTCCCGGCCATCAACAGCCAAGCCTGCTGCTTTGCTCCCGCAACCTCGGTCTCCAACTCTGCTCTGATCATCTGTCTCTCCCTGATGGTCTGGGGAATCTGCAACATCAGTTCTTTGGTCTCCCCGCCAAACTTTTGTGCCAGCAGCGCTATCTTCACAAAGAAATCAAAATCCCGCAAATCCAACCTGGCCGCCAGCCTCACCAGAGCTTCCTCCAGAGTCATCCCGGCCACCCGGAGATCGGACTGCATCTTTTGAAACTCGTCCTTTAACGGCGAGGCCATAGTGGCAACAGCCTGCTCGAAAGCCTTTTCCATGCTCCGGCTAATCCGGTAGAGGTTGGCGATTTGCTGGAGGGCCGGCTCCATCTGCAGGCTGAGCAGCGCTTTACGCCTTTCCTGTAAGTACCGTAAAACCCGCTGAGGGACTTTATATCCCAAATAGCCGCAGATAATAGAGATAAACCAGTTGTTCAGATACCGGCCAACCAAAACACCCAAGACCACTCCACCTGCCGAAAGCAGCAAATATTCCCCATAATGGATGCGTACACCTGACCTGGCCAAGAGGCGCTCAACCTCTGCCCGGGAATTCTTCCCTGTCCATGCCATGGGCATCCCGGGTATGCGCTCTGCCACCTTGGGCCAGAATCCTGCCGGGGGAAGGAGGGGCAAGTCCATAATTAGCACACATACTAAAAGACCGGCTAAAATCAATAACATCCCAGGCAACAGCATCCTGTCATACCTCTCTTCCCAAACTTATCCACCGCTTTCTCAAACTACCCGGATTTCCCCGAAACTACCCGGATTTCCCTAAACATTTCCGGGACTCTCTCGAAACTTATCAAGAGCCGCCCCGGAAATCCCATGAGCCCTCAGCTTCTCCACAAGCCGCTCCGAAATTCCGCCTACCTGCCGGAATTCCCCCAGAATCCGCCCATCCGCTGAACCAAGCTGGTGGAAGCGGTAGATATCCTGAAGCTGGGGCTGGCCATTCATAAAACCCGTTACCTCAGTAATTTGCACCATCTTGCGGGAGCCATCTTCAGGCATCCGTTTTTGATGGACAATCACGTCCACTGTATCGCAAATTAGCTCCATCACCAGATTAGGTTCCACATCCAAGCCGTTGCGCATAATCATCAAGGAAAGCCGTTTGATAGCCTCCCCGGGTCCATTGGCGTGGAGGGTGCTCATGCTGCCCTCATGACCGGTGGTCATTGCCTCCAGCATTTCCAGGGCCTCTTTCCCTCTAACCTCACCTACTATTATCCGGTCCGGCCGCATCCGCAGGGAGTTCACCAACAGGTCATAGATGGTCACCGGGTTCTCCCGTGATTTCCTGGCTTCCAGGCTGATTACATGGCGCTGAGCATTGCTTTTCCGCAGCCGCAGTTCTTCGATATCTTCTATCGTCACCAGCCGCTCGTCCTGGGGAATAAATTCCGTACAAAACTTCATACTGCTCGTTTTCCCCGACCCGGTTCCTCCGATAACCAAAATATTAGCCCTTCCCCGGACTAGCAACTCCAGGAACTCAATCATCTCTCCGGAACAAGTCCCAAAGCCAATCAACTTCCCGGCATCAAAATCCACGTTGGA
Source organism: Bacillota bacterium (assembly GCA_021848765.1). GTDB lineage: Bacteria > Bacillota > Carboxydocellales > JAJZTU01 > JAJZTU01. The sequence continues at coordinate 4,791 of JAJZTU010000042.1, read as the reverse complement.
GAACTTCCGTATGGTAACCGTGGTTCCGTTCAAGGCCAGTGGCGAGATAATGGCATTGACCCTGCTGCCCCCGGGCAAACGGGCATCCACGTAGGGTTCTGACAAGTCGATGTTCCTGCCGATGGGGGCAAGAATTTTCCTCACTATATTGGTAAGCTGCTCATCAGAACTAAAGACAACAGGAGTGGGTTCAATCTTCCCCCGCCTTTCCACATAGACCTCCTGGAAGTTATTGACCATGATTTCCGAAATGGATTCATCAGCCAGCAAAGGGTCCAGGGGCCCAAACCCGCAAATTTCCTTACGCACATAATCCAAAAGTTCGTCCAAAGTCATCCCCGGCGCCTGAAGCAGCTTTTTCACAATGTAATCCTGGATTAGTTGCTCTACCTGGGTCTTAACCTGGGAATCCAGAATGGACTTGCTTAAAAGATTGGCATGATAATCAGCTAAGTAATCCTTAATCTCTGCCACAATAGCATTTGCTTCCCGGTTATGCCCGCGCTCCTGCTGCTTGAGCATAATAATTTCCCGGTCTACTTCCTGCTGAGCCCGGTAAATTTCCGCCAGCAAGTCAACATTAGCCATAAGTCATACTCCCCTTCTTGCGCAGCAACCGGGACAAATTTTCCAGGAGAGAAACTTTCTCCTCAGTTATCACCGGAATAATTTCCTGAGCCAGGGACTCCAAGCCCTCCCGCAGCCCTAAAATCTCCTGTCCTTTTTGCAGCACTACCGGACGGGAATCAAAGATACTGTCCAGCACTTGTTTGGGCAGATGAGGCAACACTTGTACAACCTTCAGGCCCAGGATATCCTCCAGCATTGCGGTGGTGATTTTACAGCCCTTCAACTCACTGTTTAAGACTAACTGAAACTTGTCCAAAGGCTGCCGCAAGCGCTTCAGCAGAGCCAACTGGCGCTTAGTGGCAAAGACCTGGGCATAATCCTGATTGGTTACCAACAGCACCCTGTTAGCTTGTTGTAAAGCTACATAAGTGGTCACAGACTGGACATCAGTGGTAGTATCCAAAATGACTACATCAAATTCACCCTTGAGGTATTGAATAAGCCGTGCCACTGCCTCCTTATCAACAGTACAATAGCCTTCTGGCCTGCAGAGGTCAGACCCGGTCAGCACCGCCAGGTTAGGAAACTGGGGATGATAGAGCAACAAGTCGGCAATATCTCTGGGATCGTTAACCTTCAGAGCCCTTTCCAGCGTCTTTCTGACATCCTGAAGATTCAGAAATACCCCTACTGAAAGGTTTAAAATATCCCCATCTACCAGAGCAACCTTAACCCCTGCACGTGCTAAGGCCAAAGCGGTATTCACCGCGAGAAAGGTTTTGCCGACTCCCGGCTTCCCTGACCAAAAAGCTACTACCTGCTGCTTAATCACCCTGATGGCCGGAGGAGCAAACCTTTCCGGTCCTCTCCCCAGTTTTTTCGGCGTTCCGGCCCCGTCCCCCGAAGCTTGAACCCTTGTAGCTTCCCCCGATTCCTGAATTCCGGTAGCTGCTCCTGCTTCCCTAAGCCCGGCACCTCCCGTGTCCCGGCCCACTCCTCCTACCATGTTGTTAAAAAAGGCAGCGAAACCTCCCGAACCCTCTGCCGGCTTTTCCACCTCCAACGCCCTTGCGGCTGGAGAACCTGGGCCTTTGATTTCCGGAGAAGGCTCTGCAATCAGGTCATCCAGGAGCAGCCCTGCAGAACATAAATCCTGCCAACCCCGGGGATACTGGACTAATTTAAGGAGTTCCGACTTCTTGAACGTATGCGGTAGAAAATCGTAAATCCCCAGCTTGATGAGAACTCCCCTCACCCGTTCCTCATCTTCACCGGTAATTATGTAAATAATCCGGGTACCGGGATACTGGTGGCGCACTACCTTTACAGTTTCCAATCCTGAATCCATGAAATCAGCCAAAATCAATACTTGTGGCCTGACCTCGGCCACCACTTCCACCACCTGCTCAGCCAGGTACACCAAACCGGTTACCCTGGCCTGAGGCAATTCTCCTACCACCGGCCTTAGAAGTTCATCCCCTGTGGCCAGTACCACCGAAATCTCCTGGTGCAAATCCAGTCACCTCTTTCAGGGCAATTCCAACTGTTAACAACCTCACACATCATCACGATCCTACTTTGGAGCCACACTGGCCACCTGCCGGAGTTGACTCAGCCGCACCCCACTTGTAGGAAAAACTTTGGACTGCTTGGGGTTTACCGTTAAAGTAATCTCACCTAACTTTTGGAATAAAGCTATCTGTTCAGCTTGGTATGGTTTTACCGCCAGTACCACAGCTCCGGGGACCTGCTTCTGACCGGGGTTATTGATAATCTGACCCTGCTCTTCCTTGTGGCCCTCCCCATTAACATCCGATAGCTTGCGGGCCCCGGGGTCCCGGACATCAATTACCCGCACCTGCTGCAAAAAAGTTTTAGCCTGGGGCTCACCCCCCAATTTCTCGTCCAAAACCACAATCAAGTCTACGACATCCCCGGCCTGCACCGTACCTCCCACAGAGCGGGTAAGGTCAGTGGCAACCGCTATCACCCTTTCATCCGGCTGCATTGCGTATAGATACCCCTGGGGCACCTCCGATTCTTTGCCCAGTTTATTCTTTAACACTAACTCCCCGGTTACCGCTTTAGCAGAAGCATACTTTCCTACGACCTCCCGGGTACTTGTCGCTACCTGGGGATGCAGGCCATTGGCCCCTACCTTTTTTAACCCGATCATTTCGCCTGTAATCCTTGTAAACGGCTGGACATCCCGGCGAAAGACCACTACTTCCTTTTCCCTGAGGTTATCTTGCACATACTTCTGGGTTAACCATAAGGAAATGCCGGTACATACCAAAGCCAGTACTAACAGGACCAATCGTTTTTTCACCGTTCTCCCTCCATTAACGCTTGATAACTTGCGAGTTCTCCCACCTGCGCAGGTAAGGATAGGGATTAAATGGCTGATTGCTCCGGTCATAAATCCCAAAATGCAGGTGGGGAGGAAATCTCCCTGTCGTACCTATCTCTCCATACCCTGAAGATCCTACGAAGGCTATCATCTGGCCACTGCGCACCCTGATTCCTACCTCGATACCGGGGGCATAGCCAAAGTTATGAGCATAATAATAGTAGTTGCCATCATCCCCCCGGACTCCTATCCGCCAACCGCCCAGGCGATCCCAGCCTTTCCGCTCCACAAACCCCTGGGTAACAGCAAGCACCGGAGTCCCCGTCCCGGCCATGATATCGGTCCCAAGATGTTGGCGATTTCCGCCGAATTCCCGCGGTGCTCCCCAGGAATCCACATAGGAATACCCCGCGCCCACAGGCAGAGGAAAGACAAAATCCCCCAGAACCTGCGGCAGTTCCTCTGAAACGGCACTCCCCGTCAAGTCATCTTCCACAGCCACAAAAACCACTACTACTGCAAAAAGCAGGAACCCACTCATTAAACCCGCCAAAATCAAATTTAAAACCATTATCACAACGAAAGGGTGCTGCCTGCTTAACTTCGAAACCAACATCTTTTCACAACCTCGTTATTTGCATCTCCCATTGCTCGCTTTGCACATCTTCCCATTCCCGCTTTCCGGCATAATCCCATTCCTCGCTATTCGGGTCTCTCATTCCCCATAGCGGAATACAGCTGAACTTCCCCCCGGGAGGCTACCACCCGGAGAGCCCTGCTTTCCCTGCGCTGGTTTTCCAGAACACTCAGCAAGCATTCACCCCTGGCCAACCCCCTGAGATAATCAACCTCAAACTCACTAAGCTTAAACTCATGGGCCACCAAATTTAAAGCCGCATCATGCTGGCGAAACAAGACCTGGATCGCTGAGTTGGTAGCAACCGCCCTTCCCGCAGGGCTACCCAAAAATTCCTCGATGTTCTGACTGATGGTAACCAGGCCTGCCCCGTATTTTCGACACTGGCGGGCGAATCTTTCCATCATTTCCCCGGTCTCCTGATATTTCATTAACAGGTGGGCTTCATCAATCACAATCCTGGTACTCCCTTTACCCCGCCTGGCCAAAGCACTCCAGCAAAACCCGGTTATCACATAGGCCGCAGCAGTCTTGATCTCCTCAGTACCCATATCTTTGATAACAAAAGTAGTAAATCCATTGTTCAGGTTCACATTGGTCTGGCAGTTAAAAAAGTTTACCGACCCCTGAACCCACCGCCACAAACCGGCAGCCAGCCTGCCCGCACCTTCTTCAGCAGCTACAGCAGCCTGGACATCAGCCAGAGTCGGCATCTCTCTCAGGCGTTTACCAAAAGCGAGAGTTTCTCCCTGACTAAAATTGCCCTCCCGGTAAAGGGATTCTGTGCTATGGTCAATTCCCTTTTGGGCATAGGCCTTCTCCGTAGCCCTTTCCATTAAACCCTTCTCCCCGGCGGAAAGAGGCCCCAGCATTACCCGGTAAAGACCCAGGAGCCAATCCAATTTCCTGCGCAAAACCCCCTCACCCTGAACTTCCGGGTCTACCACCAGGTCCAGGGGATTTATCCGGTGAGGGGAATCAAAAGCCAGGCGGACCACCTCGCCCCCCAGTTCCCTGGTTAAAGGAGCATACTCATCCTCCGGGTCAACAGCGATTACCCTGGTGCCGTAGACTGCGTGTTCCCTGGCTAAAAGCAGCTTTACAAAAAACGTTTTCCCCGCACCGCTCATGGCCAGGACATTTATGTTGGCATTTTGCAGCCGGTAGGGATCCAACATAATCAACGCCCCGGAAAAAGCATCCAGCCCTAAAACTATACCTGCATCGGCAAACA
>JAJZTU010000355.1 GCA_021848765.1 Bacillota bacterium | reverse complement strand
GAGGCGCCCAAAACGGAGCTTCAAATCCCAGCCCGGTAAACCAGTCAGGCGGGGGACAATCCGGTAGCCAGAAGGGTGACACTCAACCGCCTGCCCAGCCTGCTGCAGATGGGGCATAAGTCTTAAACCTGAGTAACTTGAGGTGGAAAGTATGGAGGGCATAGGCCCAAGCCCGGCTAAGGTCAACGTGCTGGGTGTCGCTGTGGATAAGTTAACTCTAAATGAAGCATTGCAAAGAGTGGAGGCTTTTCTCAAAGAGGATCGCCTCCACCTGATTGTGACAGCTAACCCGGAAATCATCATGCTGGCCCGGCAGGATGAGCAGTTCGCCAAAATCCTGGAGCAGGCGGACCTGGTAACCGCGGACGGAATCGGACTGGTTATCGGGGCCAGAATTTTGGGGGAAGACTTGCCGGAAAGAGTAACGGGGATAGATCTCAGCTCCGGAATTTTCAGGTTGGCCCGGGAAAAGGGCTGGAGTTTTTACCTCCTGGGCGCCGCACCCGGGGTAGCCGAAGCAGCGGCTGCCCAGCTGGTGGACAAGTACCCGGGGCTAAAGATTACAGGCTGGAACCACGGCTATTTTCAGGACAGTGAGCCCATTCTCCGGGAAATTGAAGCAAGGCGTCCTGACATCCTCCTGGTGGCCCTGGGAATGGGTAGACAGGAAAAATGGGTTTGGGAACACGGTCACCGCCTCCCCGTCAAGCTTGCTATTGGGGTGGGAGGAAGTCTGGATGTCTATGCCGGACGGGTTCAACGGGCGCCGGAGCTATTCCAGCGGCTTGGCCTGGAGTGGTTATACCGCCTGGTCAGGCAGCCATCCCGGCTGGGAAGGATGCTGGTTTTGCCGGTTTTTTTATGGAAAGTGCTTAAAGCTGCGATTTTCTAAGTAAATCGCCCATTTAAGCAGGATATTTGCTGTGAACGTAGAAAATAAACCTTTAATGTGCACAATAGAACTATTTGCACTATAGTTTGTCTTGAAAAAAAATTATCAAAGAAGTATACTGAGTGAGGTTGATAAAATGGACATCCGTGAAATCCAAAAAATTCTGCCCCATCGCTATCCCTTTTTACTGGTGGATAGGATTTTGGAGGTGGAAGAAGGTAAACGGGCCCTTGGTAAAAAAAATGTAACCATCAATGAACCGTTTTTTCAGGGGCACTTTCCGGAATATCCGGTGATGCCGGGGGTACTCATCGTAGAAGCTATGGCCCAGGTAGGGGCGGTAGCCATTTTGAGCATGCCGGAATTCCAAGGCAAAATCGCCTTTTTCACCGGGATTGACAAGGTGCGTTTTCGCAGGCAGGTAGTCCCCGGGGACCAGCTCCTCATCGAGGTTGAACTGCTAAAAATTAAAGGCCCTGTCGGTAAGGCCGCAGGCAAAGTTACAGTAGACGGCAAACTGGCCTGTGAAGGGGAATTAATGTTTGCCATAGGGAAAGAATAGAAAGTCTGAGCCAGTGGGGAGGAGATAGACAGATATGTTGGAGCTAGTTAAGTATGCAGCGATTGCTTTGCTGCTTTCCCTGATCATAACCCCCGGCGTTATTAAACTGGCCTTTAAAGTCGGTGCTATAGATAAGCCAAATTCACGGAAGGTACACGCCAGGGTGATGCCAAGGCTGGGCGGTTTAGCGATTTTCGCGGCTTTTGCTCTTCCGGCAATGCTGGCCCTGGATTTCAACAGGCAGTTTATTGGCCTCCTGCTGGGAGGCGTGGTAATCCTGGTTCTCGGAGTAATGGATGACCTTAAGGATATTTCTCCCAAAGTCAAGCTGGCCGGACAGCTTGTCGCAGCCCTTATCCTCATCGGGTTTGGGACAAAGGTGGAGAACCTCACCAATCCCTTTGGCAGCGATCCGATTCACTTGGGGTGGTTGAGTATTCCGGTAACTGTTTTTTGGATTGTAGGGGTAACTAATGCGGTTAACCTGGTGGACGGTCTGGACGGCCTGGCAGCCGGTATTGCCGCTATTGCTGCAGCCACCTTGGGCTTAGTAGCTATGGAAAACGACCCTGCCATTACTTTGGTTGCTTTCACTTTAGTAGGTGCGATTCTGGGCTTTATGCGCTATAACTTTAACCCTGCCCGGATCTTTATGGGTGACTCCGGCAGCCTCTTCCTGGGCTACACCCTGGCCGGCCTGGCCATCATGGGTCTGGCTAAGAGCGCTACCGTATTCTCCCTGTTCATCCCGGTGCTGGTGCTGGGTGTACCCATCCTGGATACCCTGTTTGCCATCATTCGCCGGATAGTCAATGACCAGCCCATTTTCCAGGCTGACAAGGCTCACCTGCATCACTGCCTGCTGGCCAGTGGACTAAGCCACCGCCAAACCGTGCTGGTTATCTATCTGATTCACGGCGCTCTGTCCGGGGTAGCTGTCCTGTTAAACGAACTGACCACTACCCAGGGTATGCTGATCCTGCTGGGCATATCTGTAGTAACTCTTATCGGGGCCAATCGCCTGGGGGTTATGGGGCGTCTGCCGCAGCCTCAGGAGGCCAATACCAAAAGCACAACCATTGGGGGATAGGCCTGCCCGGTTAAGCCCCGTAGGGGCGTGGGCAGAGTATGATTAGCCACATAAGCTGGTTTCCTTATAGGGACCAGCTTTGCTTATTATATAAGGTCTCGGGGTCAGTTAAGTAACTTGAATTACCTTAGTTCGAGGTTATCATCTATGAGCAATCCGGTGGTTAGGGGTGAGCTAGACGATGAAATTGCGGAGACGCGGGGCAGGGATTTGGAGAGTGGTCCCCGTGGTGCTGTTCCTGGTAATTTTTTTACCGGGGTTAGCCGGGGCATCCCAGCAATTTAACGGGGAGCAGGTAAGTCCTGAAAGCAAGTACAAAATGGTAGCTGCCTATACCGGCCCTAAGGGAATAACCATTAAGAGCTATTCCCGGCAGTGGGACCGCGAGGAAAAGCTCAAGGGGCTTTATGAAGAACTGTTATCCAATTTCCATGGGGAAGAAATGGATTACCTGTCTACCATCAATATTTTTCCGGACTTTGTCTACGGGCAGGGAGTAGGGGGCTTGTATCACGGCAGCTACTATAAC
>JAJZTU010000041.1 GCA_021848765.1 Bacillota bacterium | reverse complement strand
GGTTCGCCACATTCCACATTTTAGTGGCGGCATACCCGGCAAGTCCTAACAGCAAAGCATCTTGGTCGCTAAGATTGACAATCTTGGCCTTAGCCGTGAGCAATTGATACGGTTCTTCTCTGATAGGTTGGCCCGACTCATCATATTTTTTCTTCTTGCGTTTCAGTTTTTCACCCCCTTGTCTTTTGTTCGGCAATGTATCGCTGAATAGTTTCACCAGACACATTGCCGGCCGTAGAGCAAAAGAAGGAACGAGTCCACAGACTGGGCAAATGCCGCAGGTGTTGGAATTCCTGCCGCAGTTTTCTTGATGTTACCCCCTTCACTTTTGCCATAATGTCTGATGGACTGATGGAAGGCAAGGCATTAACGAAAAGCTGAACATGATCCGGCATTACTTCTAACGCGACAATAATTAATTCGTGTTCATCGCATATTTCTTGCAGGATCTCCCTAAACCTTCTATCTACGTCCTTAACCAATACCTTGCGCCTGTAGCGCGGGCAAAACACAAAATGATAGTTGATTAAAGAAACGGTGGTGGTTGTTCGTCGATATTCCTGTCCCATATTAATATTGTATCAGTTCTGCCAAAATACTACAACAGGATATACAAAAAAAGAAACGAAACGGGAGTCGCCTTCATCCCACGATTGAAACCGTGGGCTTTTGGCTACGTTCCCTGTAAATCGCAAGCAGGTAATGCAAAAGTGCCCTTATTCCGGTGCAAATTCAAGCTATTCCAAGCTATTTCAAAGTATTTCATCTATAAACAAGAAGTTAAAATTATTATTGACAATTTGCGAGAATGTGCTATTATTTTATTTGATTGGAATTCCGCTTACCCAGAAGTGGAGCTTTTGGGGGCGGTTTTCTAAATTGACGCAAAAGGAGGAAGATAACTAAGATGAATGCTTTGGGCCGTCACGTATTAGCTGAAGTCTATGGATGCAAATTCGACATTCTCAACGATGTAAAGAGGGTTGAGAAAATAATGGTCGAAGCAGCACTGGATGCCGGAGCGGAAATCCGGGAGTTTGTGTTCCATAAGTTCAGCCCTCAGGGGGTAAGTGGAGTTGTGGTTATTTCAGAATCTCACCTGGCAATTCACACCTGGCCTGAACTAGGGTATGCGGCTGTCGATGTGTTCACTTGCGGAGACAAAGTTAATCCCTGGGATGCTTGTAACTACCTCGCCGAAAAATTCGGTGCCGAACACATGGATGCTACAGAGACTAAACGTGGAGTTATTACTGCCGTTCCGCAGAAAGAGGCTGTCAATCTGTAGGAGGAGGATATTTATTTTAACCGAAAGGAAACAAAAAGGTTAGCGTAGGCCTTGCAATACCAAGAGTAGTGCAAGGCTTATATTTTTGCGTTTTTTGCACTTAAAAAGAGGAATTATTCTGACATTGTAGAATATGATTTTTATGCTGCAGGATTTCAGTTGAATTCCTAGACGGCATAGAAATTAGAGATAAAGAGGGGAAGAAGATGAGAGAGGTAAGTGTATCCCACTTGCAAGCGAAGAATGATGGCTATGTCCGGAAGATTGAAGAAGAAAGCGGGCAAAAGGTTAGCCAGTGCTACCAATGTGGCAAGTGCAGCGGCGGCTGTCCCATGAGTTTTGCCATGGATTATCCTCCCAACCAGATTATGCGCATGCTGCAGGTGGGACTGCTGGATGAAGTCCTGAACAGCACCACTATCTGGGTTTGTGCTTCCTGCCTTACCTGCTCGTCCCGCTGTCCCCGGGGCATTGATATTGCCCAGGTCATGGACAACCTACGCATCCTGGCAACTAAACAAGGTAATACAGCTAAAGGCAAAAATGCCCTCATCTTCCATGATGTTTTCCTGAATTCCGTGAAAAACAATGGGCGACTGTATGAACTGGGCCTGGCCATGCAGGTTAACCTGAAAACAGGTAACCTTTTAAAAGATGCCGAACTCGGGCTGCCCATGTTTTTAAAAGGAAAACTAAAACTGCTGCCTCACAAAATTAAGGGAACGGATGAAATCAATAAAATCTTTGCGGCAGCAAAGCAAATGGAGGCTGAGTAATCATGAAATACGCATATTATCCCGGATGTTCCCTGCATGCTACTGCGGCAGAATTCGATACCTCCACCAAAGCTGTTTGCAGCAAACTGGGTGTTGAGCTTCAGGAAATCCCTGACTGGAACTGCTGTGGCGCATCTTCCGCCCATAATACCAGCCATTTTCTGGCTTCCGCAATCCCCGGGCGCAACCTGATTCTCGCCGAAAAGCTTGGCCTGGATGTAGCTTCTCCCTGTGCGGCTTGCTATCAGCGCCTGAAGGTGGCTGACCACCAGATGAAGCATGATGATCAACTGCGCCAGAAGATGACCGAAATTACCGGTCATAACTATCAGGGTAAATCCCAAGTTAAAAACGTAGTTGATGTGATTGTCGAAAACTTTGATCTTAATAAGGTAACTAAGTCCCTGAACAAGCTCAAAGTTGTCTGCTATTACGGGTGTCTTATGGTTAGGCCGGGAAAACTTACCGGAATTGATAATCCGGAAAATCCCCAGACCATGGATCAAATTTTGGAAAAGCTTGGAGCGGAGGTAATCCAGTGGCCCTACAAGGCGGAGTGCTGTGGAGGTTCTCTTCCTATCTATGATGCCGATGTCTCCATCAAACTGGTTTGGGATATCTTGAGGGTGGCCCGGGATTCCGGAGCCCAGGCTATTGTAACTGCCTGCCCGTTATGTATGTCCAACCTGGATATGCGCCAGGCTGCAGTGGAAAAGAAGTATGGAGAAAAGTTCAACCTGCCCGTTTTGTATTTCACTGAACTGGTAGGGTTGGCCCTTGGTGTCCCTCCGCAAGGGCTTGGACTGACCGATAAGCATTTTGTAGAGCCCATGGATTGTCTGCGCAGCCAAAAGGTTGTATAATCTGGAATATTCTTTTCTTAAAACGGAGAAATTAGCAATGAGCCCGGGATAACTTTTCGGGCTCATTATATATGTAGAATAGTTTTCTGTATTTACCGGCAGGAATTACGTCGGGTGCACCGAATATATATTAAGTTAACATGCACACGAGGGGGAACAGGAATGAAGGCAGGTGTCCTGGAAGCGATTGCACCAGAACTGCAAATGGTTGAAGAAAAAATTGCAAAATATTGTCGAGTACGGTCAGGATACCTCGGTGAATTTGCTCATCTCACTGTGAATAGTATAGATAGGTATTTACGCCCGGCCTGTGTCCTGCTCTCAGCCCGGTTGTTCAATCAAGGCGGGGAAAAAGTGGTTGCTCTGGCCAGCATTATTCAGCTGATTTTTCTGGCAGCCAAAATTCACCGGGATGTACCGGAAAAGACTTCCGATAATCAGGCGGAACCCCTTGACCCCAGGGATGGTACCCAACTCCCCGTACTGGTGGGAGATTACCTTTACGGCAGGTTTTTTACCACCCTGTGTGAAGGAGGAATCCTGGATTTTCTTAAGCCCTTGGCCGACATTATCTGTAAAATTAACGAGGGTTCCATCCTCCGGTTGAAGGCTGAAGCAGCAGGGGATTTCAGCGAAAAAACCATGCTGAGTATTATTGAGCAGGAGACTGCCTCCCTGCTTTCCGGAGCCTGCCGCCTGAGTTCCATACTTGGCCAGGCCAGTGCGGCCGACCAAGAGGCGCTTTCCGCTTTTGGCCATAATTTGGGGATGGCCTATGGAATTCTTCAGGAAAACGGAGACAGGGATTTAGCCGGACATTTTGGCGCATTAGCTTTGGCCGGACTTGACAGGTTAAAAGAATGCGCATCGCTTCAGGAACTGCGGCAAGTCTTGGACAGCCTAGTGGGAAAGCAGAAACCCCTAGCCCGGATCATGGTTGGCTAAAGGGTTAAGGGGTATTGTTTGGGGGTAATCCTATGGAATTGACTAACGGTATTGCTAACGGGATTAATAAAGTAAAAGTTTTTGCGGAGATGATTAAATTTGAGCATACCATCTTCGCCCTGCCCTTTGCCTATTTGGGAGCTTTTTTGGCCGAAGGGGCTATCCCCGGCGCTTATCACTTATTTTGGATCACTATGGCTATGGTAGGCGCCCGGACGGCTGCCATGTCCTTAAACCGGTTGATTGACCGCCATATTGACGTCAGGAATCCCAGGACCGCAGGCCGGGCCCTGCCTAAAGGGCTGCTTTCCGTCGCCGAGGTGTGGGGCTATGTGGTTGTATCCTTTGCTTTACTTCTATTTGCAGCACTAAAATTGAACCCCTTATGTGTGAAGCTGATGCCTATTGCAGTATTTTTCCTGGTCATTTACTCCTACATGAAAAGAATTTCCTGGACCTGTCACCTGGTGCTGGGCATATCTCTTGGCCTGGCTCCGGCAGGCAGTTGGGTGGCCATCACCGGCAGTTTTGACCTGCCGGCGGTTATTCTGGGCCTGGCTGTGACCTTTTGGGTAGCTGGATTTGATGTGATTTATGCCTGCCAGGACTTCGAGTTTGACCGCCGGTCCGGCTTGCACTCCATACCGGCCCGCTTTGGTCTGGCTAAAGGCTTAATGATTGCCAAAGGAATGCATGTTTTGGCTCCACTCCTGCTTTTGGGAGTAGCTTTTATCCTGAAACTGGGCTGGCTGTACCTTTTGGGTGTAGCGGTAGCCGCCGGAATTTTGTACTATGAACACAGACTGGTCAAGCCTAATGATCTGTCCAGGCTGGATGCCGCCTTCTTTAACATGAACGGCATCTTAAGTGTACTTATGTTTGTCTTTTCGTTATTAGACCTTTTAATTCCAACACGAGTATTCTAGAAGAACATGACCTTTATAAAAGATGGGAAGGGTGATGGTACACGCGATGCTGCAAATGTTACAAGATACAGAGCTTAAAGATTTAGTGGAAAAAGTGGAGAAAGGTGAACGTCTTTCCCGGGAAGACGGCATCAGGCTGATGAAGTCCAATGATCTGCTGACTGTCGGCTATCTGGCTGGTCTGGTCCGGAAGCGCAAGAACGGGGATAATGTTTATTTTATCGTAAATCGCCATATTAACCATACCAACATTTGCAAAACCCGCTGTAAGCTTTGTGCTTTCGGCAAGGATGCCGGGGACGAGGGAGCTTATCTCATGTCCCTGGATGAGGTGGAGGCCAAAGCCAGGGAAGTCCAAAATGCCCGGGTTTCCGAGGTGCATATCGTGGGGGGATGTCATCCAGACTTGCGGATGGCCTATTATGAGGAAATGCTCCGGCGGATTAGCCGGGTTCTGCCTGGGGTACATATTCAAGCCTTTACCGCAGTGGAAATCGACCATTTTGCCGAAACAGAGGGGATTTCCCCTGAAGAGGTGTTAAGGCGCCTGCAAGAGGCTGGCTTGGGTTCCCTGCCCGGTGGCGGTGCGGAGATTTTCTCTAACCGGGTGCGCAACATGATCTGTGAGAAAAAAGTCAGTGGTGAGCGCTGGCTGGAAATTCATGCCCTGGCCCATAAAATTGGGATGCGCACCAATGCGACCATGCTGTACGGTCATGTAGAAACACCGGAAGAGCGGGTGGACCACCTGTTGGCCCTGAGGGAACTCCAGGATCAGACCGGGGGCTTTTTAACTTTCATTCCACTGGCCTTCCACCCAAAGAATACCGGCCTGGAGGAGATGAAACTGCCCCGGACTACCGGGTTTGAGGACCTGAAAGTATTGGCTGTGGCCAGGCTGATGCTGGACAACTTTGACCACATCAAAGCCTTCTGGATAATGATTGGACCTAAAATGGCCCAGGTTTCCCTGGCCTTTGGGGTGGATGACCTGGATGGAACAGTAATAGAGGAACGGATAACCCATGCTGCCGGCGCTGACACCGGGCAGTCCCTGACTCGTGCTGAACTGGTTAACATGGTCAAGGCGGCAGGCCGTAAGCCGATTGAGCGGGACACCCTTTACAATGTAATTGAGGAGGGTTTTTAGGTGAGTAAATTGCGTCTGGGGCAGGTGGATTATGTAAATTGTTTACCTGTATATACAGCTATCGAGGAGGGGACTGTCCCTCTGGGGGCAGAGATTTTTAAGGGCCATCCCACAGAACTGAATGCCAGGTTCCTGGCCGGGGAGTTGGACATCACCCCGATTTCCTCAATAGAGTATGCCAGAAATGCCGGGCAATGCCTGATTCTTCCTGACCTGTCCATCAGTGCGGATGGCCGGGTGATGAGCATATTGCTTTTCAGTAAGATACCCGTCACTGAATTGGAAGGTAAAACCGTCTGCCTGCCCAGTTCCTCGGCAACATCGGTAGTACTGTTGAAAATTCTCTTAGAACATTACTATCAGGTAGGGGTTACTTATGTTACCACTGAGCCTGACCTGGATAAAATGCTGGCTGCCGGGGATGCCGCCCTGCTCATTGGAGATGATGCCATGCGGGCTGCTGTCAAACTCCGGGAACTGAATAACAGCCGCCTGTATGTTGCCGACTTGGGAGAAGCCTGGAAAGAGTTTACCGGGGAGGCAATGGTTTATGCTGTGTGGGTAATCCACAGAGATTTTGCGGTTCAGCATCCTGAAAAGGTAGCCGAAGCAGTCAAGGCCTTGCAGGCTTCCCGGGACTGGGGGCTGAGCAATCTTGACCACTTGATAGAGGTTGGACACAGGCGCTCACCGCAGTTTTCAGCTGAGTACCTGCAGGAGTATTATGCCACTATAAAACACAGTCTGGACGAGAACTATCGCCGGGCGTTAAATTGTTATTATGATTATGGCTACAAAAGCGGATTGATTCCAGAAAGAGTAAAATTAGCCGTCTGGGGTGAAACTAGTGAAGATAGCAAGTATACTCGAAAGAGCGGTGAAGGGAAAAAGGCTAAGTCTTGAGGAAGGAGTAGCCCTACTGGCCAGCCCGGAGATTATTCCCCTGGGACTTGCCGCTGATGCCATCAGGAAACAGAAACACCCCGGGAATATGGTGACTTTTGTCATTGACCGCAACATTAACTATACCAATGTTTGTACCACCCGGTGCCGCTTCTGTGCCTTTTTCCGCTCAGAAGAAGCACCGGATGCTTATATTTTGGCCCATGAGGAGATTTTCAGGAAAATTGAGGAGACCCTGGCGGTTGGAGGCACCCAGATTCTCATGCAGGGAGGCCTGCACCCTAAACTGGGGCTGCTTTATTACCTGGATTTGCTCCGGGAAATCAAAAAGCGTTATAATATTCACATCCATTCTTTTTCACCCCCGGAAATCTGGCATATGGCTAAAGAGAGCGGGCTTAGCCTCAGGGAGGTAATAGCACAGCTTAAGGGGGCCGGTCTGGATTCCATACCGGGAGGAGGGGCGGAAATCCTGGACAACCGGGTGCGCCACTATATCAGCCCCAGAAAGATTACCTGGGAAGAGTGGATGGCTGTTATGCACACCGCCCATGGATTAGGTATGAAGACAACCGCTACCATGATGTTTGGCAGTGTGGAGACCCTGGAAGCAAGAGTAATGCACATGCTCAGGGTGAGGGAGGCCCAGGACCAAACCGGAGGCTTTACTGCCTTCATTCCCTGGAGTTTTCAGCCCCTGCACACAGATCTGGGCGGGACAGCCGCCACAGGGGTGGAATACCTGAAGACCTTGGCTGTGTCCCGGATCATGCTGGACAATGTTCCCAATATCCAAGCTTCCTGGGTTACCCAGGGAGCAAAGATTGCTCAAATCTCTCTGGTTTTCGGCGCTAATGATTTTGGCGGTACCATGCTGGAGGAAAACGTAGTCCGGGCCGCCGGAGTGACCAACCGGGTACCCCTTGAAGAGATTGTCCAGTGTATCAAAGACGCCGGCCGCGTCCCGGCCCAACGCAATACGCTGTATGAAGTTATCAAATATTACTAGTCGGTATAGGAAAGGGTGAGCGGGATGTTCGGATTTAATTTCGGTTGGACAGAAGGTCTGATTATCCTGGGTATTGCCTTGGTTATTTTTGGCCCCGGCAAACTTCCCCAGGTAGGCAAGGCCCTGGGGGAATCGATCCGCAATTTCCGGAAGGCCAGCGGCGATGAACAGCAACCGCAAAAGGCAGAGTCAACTACTAAAGGTACTAACTCCACCACTGGGGAAGACAAGTACTAGGAGCAGGAAAATCCCTGGAGGAGGATCTGTATATGGGTGAAAAGCATTTAACGATAATCGGCCATCTTGAGGAACTGCGCAAAGTTCTTCTGGTGAGCATCATTGCGTTAATACCGACATCTGTGGCTGGATGGTTTTTTAAGGACTATACCCTGACCCTTTTATTAAAACCTTTAAAAACTATCGACCCTAATTTCAAACTGCAGATATTAGGGCCGGCAGATAAGATCTTCGTTGACCTGAAAATCGCGGTCTTTCTGGGGATCATTCTGGCCCTGCCCATAATTATGTGGCAGCTCTGGAGTTTTATTCTGCCTGCCTTAAAACAGAAGGAAAAGCATATTCTGGGTTCTGTGGTTCCGGCTACGGTAATTCTGTTTGTATCCGGAGTAGTTTTTGCATATTTTACCGTTTTTCAAATTGGGGTTCAATTTTTCTTTGGGTATGTTTCCGGTGCCGGGAACAACGTCGTAGCGGCTTATGCCTTAAAGGAGTATATCAGTTTTGCACTGACTTTCCTCCTACCCTTTGGTTTGGTTTTTGAACTGCCTATTGTGATTCTGGTGCTTACCAGGTTAGGGGTGGTAACCCCCAGGTTTTTAGCCGCCAAGCGTAAGTATGCGCTACTGATTATTTTCGTGATTGCTGCATTTTTGACCCCGGGACCGGATGTTGTTTCGCAATTCATGATGGCTGCTCCCATGTATATACTCTATGAGGTAAGCATCCTGCTGTCCTACCTGGTAGTCCGGAAGCAAGCTTCCCTGGCAGAACTGGAAGAAGATGTGGAAATAACGGCTGATTCCGATGACGATACGGAATTAAAGGGCGGGAAGTAGAACAAAGAGTGCAATAAACCCCTGGGTTTGTTGCACTTTTTCGCACTTAAATTTTTAATCTATTTAATCCCAAAACTGGAGGTACCCGAAATGACCAAGGACCTGAAGGAACTGCTGCGCCAACTCCCGGCAGTGGACCAACTGCTGGGCAGGCCGGAAGTGGAGCAACTGCTGAGTGAACATCCCCGGAGTATAGTGGTGGAAAAAGTTAGGGCTGTGGTAGATGGGGCCAGACAAGGACTGTTAGCAAGGGTAAGCCAGGCCGGGGCCCCGGGAGCAGGTGAGGAAGTTCCCGGAACGGGAAAGGACCGGGAGGGTGAACTCCCGTGGTGGAAAGAACTCCTGGAAGTTTCCGCACTTACTGCTAAAGTAAGAGCAGAAGTTCTGGAAGCCGGAAAGCGGCATTTACGCCCGGTAATTAATGCAACGGGAGTAGTTTTACATACCAATTTGGGCCGGGCTGTACTGGGTCAGGCGGCTCTGGAGGCAGTGCAGGATGTGGCTCGCGGATACTCCAATCTGGAACTCGACTTGGTTTCCGGTGACAGGGGTTCCCGTTATTCCCATGTGGAAGACCTGCTCAGGCGCTTAACCGGGGCTGAGGCGGCCATGGTGGTTAACAACAACGCTGCAGCGGTACTGCTGGCCTTAAGTACAATGGCTTCCGGCCGGGAAGTTGTGGTATCCAGAGGGCAGCTGGTGGAGATAGGCGGCGCTTTCAGGGTGCCGGATGTCATGGCCCAGAGCGGCTGCATTTTAAAAGAAGTAGGGACCACTAACAAGACCCATCTCAGGGACTATAACCAGGCAGTGAATGAACAGACCGGCTTGTTCCTAAAGGTTCACACCAGCAATTACCGGGTGGTAGGCTTTACCCGGGAGGTCAGCCTGGCCGAACTGGTGGAATTGGGCAGTAAGCTGGGTATACCGGTAATGGATGATTTGGGCAGCGGATTCCTGGTGGACCTGAAGAAATACGGCATTGGGGATGAGCCCACTGTCCAGGCCAGCATTGCGGCAGGAGCGGATGTGGTAACTTTCAGTGGGGATAAGCTCTTGGGAGGAACCCAGGCGGGGATAATTGCAGGCAAAGGACGCTATATTCAAGCCATGAAAAAACATCCCCTGACCAGGGCCGTAAGGATTGATAAGCTGAGCCTGGCTGCCCTGGAGGCTACCCTAAGGGAGTATCTGGATGAGTCCCGGGCAGTGACCAATATACCTACGCTCAGAATGTTAACCATGCCCCTTGAGGAGTTGGACAGCAGGGCCCGGGAGCTGGCTGAAAGGGTTAAGGCATTCGTTGCTGAGGCTGCTGTTGTGGAAGTAGCTGATGACTATTCCCAAGTTGGGGGTGGGGCCATGCCCCTGACCATGCTGGCGACCAAAGTGGTAAAGATTAAACCGCTGGCATCCCCGGTGCAGGCTTGGGCCCGCCTTTTGCGGCAGGGTGAGCCTGCGGTGATTGTGCGCATCCAGGATGACCGGCTAATTCTTGATCCCAGGACGCTAATGGCAGGAGAAATGGAATTAGTCGCAGAAGCTTTAAGCAAAATTTCTACACACTATTACCAAGGAGTCGGGTTATGAAGCATATTATTGTAGGTACAGCCGGTCATGTTGACCATGGGAAAACCACCCTGGTCAAGGCCTTGACCGGGCATGATACTGATCGCCTGAGAGAAGAAAAAGAACGGGGGATTTCCATTGAGCTGGGGTTTGCACCCTTGACTCTTCCTAATGGGGTTAAAGTGGGCCTGGTGGATGTGCCCGGTCACGAGCGGTTTATTAAAAACATGCTGGCTGGGGTAGGGGGGATTGACCTGGTACTCCTGGTTATTGCGGCCGATGAGGGTGTTATGCCGCAAACCAGGGAACACCTGGACATCATCCACCTTTTACAGATTCCCCGGGGATTAGTGGTGCTTTCCAAGATTGATTTGGTAGAACCTGACTGGGTGGAATTGGTCCAGGAGGAGGTCAGGGAAGCACTCAAGGGCACCGTTTTAGCAGCTGCGCCCATAGTTCCGGTTTCTGCCATCGGTGGGACAGGAATACCCGAACTCCTGGCTTTGCTTCAGGAAGAAGTCGCCAAAGCCGGGGAAAAGCAAGGTTCCGGACCTTTCCGGATGGCTGTGGACCGCTCCTTTTCGGTTACCGGATTTGGGACTGTGGTCACCGGGACCCTGGCCTCGGGAGAAATCAAGGTGGGAGATGCCGCGGAAGTGTTACCTGCCGGATTGGAGAGTAAGATTCGCTCCCTGCAGGTCCACGGTGAAAAGGTAGAGCGGGCTACGGCAGGTCAGCGGGTAGCGGTAAATCTTGCCGGACTGGAGGTGCACCAGGTCCAGCGGGGTTATGTGGTCGCAGCGCCAGGAATCCTGGAACAGTCCTACCGGTTAGATGTGGAGGTACACCTGCTGCCCGGGGCGCAAAAAAATGTGGAAAACCGTCAACGGATGCGGCTGCACCTGGGGACTACCGAAGCTTTGTGCCGGGTGGTACTTTTGGACCGGGAGGAGCTTGAACCAGGAGATA
Source organism: Bacillota bacterium (assembly GCA_021848765.1). Taxonomy (GTDB): domain Bacteria; phylum Bacillota; order Carboxydocellales; family JAJZTU01; genus JAJZTU01. The sequence goes on along the minus strand of JAJZTU010000041.1, from coordinate 5,377 downwards.
CTGCCCTGGCCCAGTTGCTGGTTGAAGAGCCGGTAGTAGCAGCCAAGCATGACCGGTTTGTACTCAGGACTTATTCCCCTATGCATACCGTTGGCGGGGGTGTGGTAATTGACCCCAATCCACCCCGGCACCGGAGGTTCAGACAGGAAATAATTGCTTCCCTGGCTACCAAGCTGGAGGGCACACCTGACGAGCTGTTGCTGCAGCAACTGGCCAGGCAAACAGATAAACTGCTTACTGTGGAGGAAGCCCTGGGTCAGGCTAATCTCTCAAGTCAGGAAGGACAACAGGCAGTGGAAGATTTGCTTGCCAAGGACTTGGCGGTAAAATTCAGAGGAGAGAATAAGGACTTTTTGGTTGCCCGGGAGGTATATGCAAAGTGGCTGGAATCAGTACGCCATTCCCTGGAGGAATACCACAGGTCGTACCCTTTGCGCTCCGGGCTGCCTAAGGAAGAATTGCGCTCCCGGCATTTTTCGGGGATTCCCAATAAGCTGTTTAACCACTTGCTCCAGCACTGGGAACAAGCCGGAAATCTAGTAGTACGGGAGCAGGCTGTAGCCGTTGCCGGCTTCCAACGGTCGCTGCCGGCCGGGCTGAAAGCCAAGACTGAAGCGGTTGTAAACGCCATCAAGCAAGGCTGGTGGCAGCCTCCGGGATGGGAGGAAACTGTAGAAAAGACGGATTTGCCCCGGGAATGGCAAGAAGAAGTGCTGCATTTTCTGCTTAACAGAGGCGAACTGGTCAAGTTAGCTGACGATATTTATATTCACCGGGAGCCTCTCCAGGCTGCCCGGGAAAAGGTACTGGGGCTGCTGGAGGAGAAGCGGCAAATCAGTCTGGCGGAGGTGCGCGACCTTCTGGGCTCTTCAAGGAAATACATTCTGCCTTTGTTGGAATATCTTGACCGGGAGAAGGTTACCAGGAGGATGGGGGACCTGCGGGTCCGGGCATAGAGCAGGTATTGCTTTGGCCAGGGCAGATCAGGCGGCGCCGCGGCGTTTGGGAGGCAGTATATTCGATGAATATCAAGCAGTTAGAGGCATTTGCTTTAGTGGCGGAGCTGGGGAGTTTTACCCGGGCGGCGAAAATAATGTTTATGACCCAGCCGGCTATCAGTTTTCAAATCAGGGCTTTAGAGGAGCATTTGGGACTTCAGCTGCTGGAAAGGGCTGATAAAGGTGTTTTCCTTACTGACGCCGGTAAGCTGGTGTACGCAGAAGCTAAAAAAATTATCGCAGGCTACCGGAGTATCCTGGAGCACGTTGCCCAACTTCAAGGTCTTGCCAAGGGTACCTTGATCCTGGGAGCCAGTACCATTCCGGGGGAATACCTTTTGCCCCAGTTTTTGGGGGAATTTAAACAAAAGCATCCGGGGATTGAGCTGGTCCTGGAAATTGGCTCTACCCACAGGATTACCGAGCTGGTCCTGGCCAGGCAAGTGCACTTGGCGGTGGTTGGCGCTGTAAACCCGCACCCGAATCTGGAGTATACGCCCATCTTCACCGATGAGGTGGTGGTCATTGTAGCCAGGAATCATCCCTTGGCAGGAAAAGACAGTGTGTCTATCGCTGAACTAACAGCCCAAAGCCTGATCTTCCGGGAAAGAGGCTCAGGGACCAGGGCTGTTTTGGAAGAACGCTTTCGCCAGGTTGGCATTGAACCTGGGGAACTGAAGATAGTAATGGAGTTAGGCAGTACCAGGGCAATTATTACTGCTGCCCAAGGCAACTTGGGCGTTGGTCTGGTTTCCGGACTGGCTGTCAGGGAGGCCCTGGAACTTGGGAGTGTCCGGAAGTTGGATGTGCCGGAAATGGACCTGCACCGGCGGCTATATCTGGTTAGCAGTAAAACCGGCCAGCCCACGCCGTTACAGAAAGCTTTTGGGGAGTTCCTTCTGGAAAAGAACGCAAATTTATAAATTTCTAACCCAGGCGAACGGTAGAAAAAAAGCGGCGAACGGTTGAGTGAATTCGGTGGCTGGTTAAATGGCCAATAAATGACAGTTAACCTTCGTAATACACCAGTTAGGGCCGAAATTTATCATTTAACCCGAAAAATCAATACAAAGCTGTGCAACAAATGCTACAATAGCCATACGCAAACCGCTGTTTGAATTGTCTGATAAAGGCGGTGAAAAGTAAATACAAGCAGGGAAGGAGGGTGGGGTGGTTCAGAGGTTCCAAAGGGGAGATTGTTTTAACGGTTTAAGTTACATAAAAGTGATATTAGGGGGTTGAATGATGCAAAACACTGACATTGTAGAAGTCCGCCCTGGACAGTATAACCTGGAGAACTACGATGAGGCCTATAAAAACTTTAAGTGGGAAGAAGTAGAGAACAATTTCAGTTGGGATACCACCGGCAAAGTGAATATGGCTTATGAATGTATTGACCGTCATTGCGACACCTGGCGGAAAAATAAAGTAGCCCTCTATTACAGCGACATGAAGCGGGACGAAAAGTACACTTTCCAAGATCTAAAGTTTATGTCTAACAAGTTCGGTAATGTCCTGCGGAAGCTGGGAGTTAACAAGGGTGACAGGGTGTTCATTTTTATGCCCAGAAGCCCTGAACTATATGCCGCAATACTGGGGACTATCAAAATCGGCGCTATTGTTGGCCCCCTCTTTGAAGCTTTCATGGAGGCTGCTGTCCGTGACCGTCTGGAGGACAGTGAAGCCGTAGCCATTGTAACCACCCCTTCGATGCTGGACCGCGTTCCTGTTAAGGAACTGCCTGCTCTTAAACACGTTATTCTGGTTGGCGGTGAAGAGCTGGAGCCCGGACAGGTTAACTTTGAGCAAGAAATGGCCGCTGCTTCCCGTGACCTGGAAATCGAGTGGATGGACCGGGAAGATGGCATGATTCTCCACTACACTTCAGGTTCTACCGGTAAGCCTAAGGGTGTTCTGCACGTCCATAATGCCATGATCCATCACTACCAGACCGCCAAGTGGATTCTGGACCTCAAGGATGACGATATTTACTGGTGTACTGCTGACCCGGGTTGGGTTACCGGTACCTCCTACGGTATCTTTGGTCCCTGGCTCCACGGTGCTTCCAGCGTTATCCGCGGCGGACGTTTTAGCGCCGATGACTGGTATGGCACCATTGAAAGATATGCTGTAACCGTATGGTACAGCGCTCCTACCGCTTTCCGGATGCTCATGGGAGCCGGTGAAGATGTGGTCAAGAAGTATGATATGAGCAGCCTGCGCCATGTGCTGTCCGTTGGTGAGCCCCTTAACCCTGAGGTTGTGCGCTGGGGTCTGAAGGTGTTCGACCGGCGTATCCATGACAACTGGTGGATGACTGAGACCGGCGGGCAGTTGATTTCCAACTACCCCTGCATGCCCGTTAAACCCGGTTCCATGGGCAAGCCCTTCCCTGGCGTGTATGCCGCAATCGTGGATGACCAGGGTAATGAGCTGCCCCCCAACCGCATGGGTAACCTGGCTATCCGCAGTGGCTGGCCTTCCATGTTGCGTCAAATTTGGAAGAACCCGCCCAAGTATCAAGAGTATTTCCGCCTGGAGCCCTGGTATATCTCCGGTGACTCCGCTTATAAGGATGAAGACGGCTACTTCTGGTTCCAGGGCCGGGTGGATGATGTTATCAACACCTCCGGTGAACGGGTAGGTCCTTTCGAGGTTGAAAGCGCCCTGGTAGCACACCCGGCTGTCGCTGAGGCCGGTGTTATCGGTAAGCCAGACGCCCTCCGCGGTGAAATCATAAAGGCTTTCATCTCCCTGCGGGACGGCTACACCTGGTCTGATGAACTGAAGGACGAAATTGTCCAGTTTGTTAAGAAGGGCCTTGCAGCCCATGCTGCTCCCCGGGAAATCGAAGTCCGCGACAAGTTGCCTAAGACCCGTTCCGGTAAGATTATGCGCAGGGTCCTGAAGGCTTGGGAGCTGGGCCTGCCCACCGGTGACCTGTCCACTATGGAAGACTAGCTCAATATTGACAAGTTTATTCCCTCTCTGCTCTTCTTGTCTCCCTCCCCGGAGACAATATTGGCGGGGGGGGAATTATTTTTTTGTGTTCAAAATTTGAGCATGCCCATTTTTAGCGCAGGGGAATTCAGGGGTCCTAAAAATCTTCGGGAACTACCTTCCTTTTTTGGTCATAGAGATAACATAGATGGATATGGGGAATATTCGGTAAAAATTATTGCGGAAATTGTTGATGCTCCATTGCTCTCCACTCAGGAAATTATTGAGCGAGCGGAATATTATCGTCAAAACGGAGCAGATATTATCGATCTTGGTTGTTGTCCTAACCATTGCTTCGCACACCTGTCTGAGGTAATTTCTGAACTAAAAAGAAAACGCTTCCTCGTCAGCATTGCCTGCTGATCTTTTGTTGAACAAGGAGAGAAATAAGTGAAACTGTTAATCAGTGTGGTGAATGACTTGGAAGCTCAGAGAGCTATTGACGGAGGAGCTGATATTATTGATGTCAAAAATCCTGCGGAGGGGTCATTGGGAGCAAACTTTCCGGCAGTGATTAAAGCGGTCAGGACTGTCACTCCCGCTCATCTTCAGGTCAGCGCCGCTCTTGGTGATGCGCCAAACTTGCCGGGTACTTTCTCCCTGGCTGCGGCCGGGGCTGCGTCTTTGGGAATTGACCTGATTAAGGTGGGCCTTTATGGCATTAAGACTGTTGAGGAGGCGGTCTACTTTTTGAAAAAGGTACAAGAAGCAGTTCAACTTTTCCGCCCCCGGAGCAAAGTCATCGCGGCAGGGTATGCTGATGCCCGTGCGATTGGTTCAGTACTTCCTCTGGAGTTGCCCGGGATAGCGGCGGAAGCAGGGGTAGCTGGATGTATGCTGGATACTGCCAGGAAAGATGGTACAAACCTTTTTGACTGGCAGTCCAGGGATGAACTGGAAAGGTTTGTGCGAGAAAGTCATTGTCGGGGCCTGAGCTGTGCTTTAGCCGGGTCTTTGCAGGCTGACCATTTACCTTTAGTCCATCAATTGGGAGTTAACATTGTGGGAATGAGGTCCGCAGCCTGCTCCGGCAATTTGAGGAAAGGAGAAGTCTTAAGAGACAAAGTCCAACAGTTGAAAAATATCGTAAGGCGCCTAAATGATGCGGGTCCCCAGGGTTTTTCCCTGAATTAACAGTTCTTTTAATCTCTCCGGATAGTTGCCATTGATAATCCAACACTTAACTTTTTCCGGTAAGTAGTTTATGAAAAACGGGTCGACTATTTGGTGTTGTTGCAAATCCTTTCTGGCGACTGTTGATAAAAGTTGACAATTAACTGCTCCTTTAGGGTCTGCAGAAAAAATTCCATTTTGGTCTTTCAGGAGGACAAAAAGTTCAGCCTGCATCAGGGAAACTGCATAGGCAGCAATAGAGTCCG
>JAJZTU010000354.1 GCA_021848765.1 Bacillota bacterium | reverse complement strand
AAAAAATGCCCCGGCTGGCGGCCATATTTACGAACTTTTCCAGGGACTCGCCTTCGACCCGGATAACCAGGAATCCTACCAGCCAGGACCAAATTCTTTGAAATAACATCGGTATTCACCTCACCCTACAAAAATAAAGCAGCTAACTCCTTCAGTCCTACTCTTTGGTCCTACTCCTTCAACTCTCCTTTGCAGCTAAACTCTGCTTACTCTATTCCTTTAGTTCTACGCCATAAACCCTTCCTTCTATGGTAATTTCATGCATGAGGATATTCCTGAGAAACAGGTCTGAGCCCCGGATTACCAGTTCACCTAAAGAGACTTTAATCCGGATGAGCTCCGGAGTGTATTCCAGTATGCCTCTATGATTCTCTACAAAGACCTGAAGATTGCCCACCAGGACTATCTTGGGTAAATCCAGGGCAATATCCTTGGGTATCTCCAGCCAGTTTGCCGCCTGCTGCTGCCACTTTTTGCGCTGCTCCTTCCAGGACATATGACTCCCCTCCTGATCAATATCCGGCTGCAGGCCAAAAAATGGATGGCCAGGCTCAGCCTGTCTTATGTAATGCATATGCGAGACGGGCTGAAAAGATAACCACCCCGGATGCTGCTTAGCTAAAACCGGCGATTTTGTGCCCGGTAAGGGAGCAGGCCGGCTCTTTTTGGGGTCGCTGAAGAGGGTCATTTTATTTCTGCACTATATTACGTATGGTTTTCCGGAGGATTTAGTGTATAATAAAGATGAATAAATAATATAATATAAGGAGGTTGAACCAAATGGGGGTAGAATTAATGGAAAAGCCGGCTTTTACAAATGACCAAATGATATCAGCTTCCAACGCTTCCAAAAACTTTGGCCAATTAAGAAAAAAAGCTAAAGAGTGTCCGATGGTTATTACAGAGAATGGTGTATTTGATACTGTTGTAATGGGATACGAGTATTTTGAACAGATCTACCAGCGTTTGCGGGAGTTCGAGGAAGAAGAAGAGGCCAGGATCCTTTTGACTAGAATTGAGGATTTAGATAAGGATCCATCCAAGGCTATTCCCTGGAGATCTGTTCGTCGGACGGAGCAAATCAATGGATGAACAAAGGTTTGATGTTAGATTTCATCCGGAAGCGTTCAAAGAGTATCAAAAATTAGATAATTCCTCTGCTCTTTTGGTCGATAAGGCTTTAGAAGAGTTGGAAGTCCGGGCGGATGAAGTTGGAAAAAATTTGGGTAACTTAAAGGATACTAAGTTAGCAGGTTGTAAGGAAATCAAATTCCGCAGCGCGGGCATTCGCATTATTTTTAGAATCACTGACGAGTTTGTGGATGTACTAAGGATTGTAATTATATTGGCTATCGAACGTCGAAGCAAGGATATGGTGTTTAAACTTGCACATGATCGTCTCAGTAAAATGAAAAAAATTCCCGAATCTCAATTGGCCGAAAGCATAGAAAAAGCAAAAAAACGGCATAGGGATAACAGGAAAAAGTGAAGCCCCACGAAAATTCCTAGATTTTGCGTGGGGCTTTTTTATTTCGGACAATTTACGGACAATCGGCGGACAGTAGGCGGAACAATCTTGTTAGAAATGATGATATAATTCTTGTATTATCTACGCCTCCTGGTTGAGAAGGGGCGCATAGCCCTTGGGGGCTGCAGAATTTCGCTCAGCACTATCCCCTGGACCAGATTATCCCCTGTCAATAACTTCAGCCAGGGATTAGGTTGCTCTTCGGCAACGGCTGGAACCGGTGCGGGCACGGCAGGCTCCCTGTAGCTCGGGTTCCGGCCCGTGTTCTGCCCCGTAGTCCCGTCCCGGCCTGCAGTCACTGAACCGGTCAGTTCAGGCCTCATTACCTGACCCTGGTTTGGCATAATGGATGTCCGTTGCTTTGCAGTCTTAGTCCCTGCCGGAGCAGCCCTGGTTTCTGCAGCCGTGGGTTTCATCCGGGGAACCTGCTTCCAGTCCGCATCGTCATCCCAACTGTCATCATTCCAAGTATCCTGTCTTGGGGGGATGTATTTCCGGCGCCGCGGAACAGGCAAGCGCTCCTCTTCTGTATCCCCGGCCTTGCCCAATCCCTTGGCAACCTTAAAAAGGACATAGATCACAAAGCCCAATATGGCTAAAATATCCAACCCTGACCACCTCCTAACAGCCAACATACCCGTAGTACCTCACGGGACCCTGGTTACTACTCCGGCTTTTTCAAATCCGCCCCCATACTGCTGCCGGAGGCCTCTGAACCTTTTTGACCGCCTTTGGCAATGTTTTCCCGCATCTGGGTATCTGCCAGGATGTTCTGCATGTTGTAGTAATCCATTACCCCCAGCTTGCCTTCCCGTAAAGCCTGGGCCATTGCCTGGGGAATTTGTGCCTCGGCTTCCACAACCTTAGCCCGCATCTCCTGAACCATGGCCTTCATCTCCTGTTCCTTGGCAACAGCCATCGCGCGGCGTTCCTCCGCCTTGGCCTGGGCAATGCGCTTATCGGCTTCGGCCTGGTCGGTCTGTAATTGAGCCCCGATATTCCGGCCCACATCCACATCGGCAATATCTATGGATAGAATCTCAAAGGCTGTTCCGGCATCCAGACCCTTAGCCAGCACCGTCCGGGAAATCAAATCCGGGTTTTCCAAAACCGCTTTGTGGGAATCGCTGGATCCCACCGTAGTTACCACTCCCTCGCCTACCCTGGCAATAATGGTCTCTTCCCCTGCGCCACCCACCAGGCGGTCGATGTTAGCCCGTACGGTAACCCGGGCAACAGCCTTCACTTCGATACCATCCTTGGATACTGCGGAAATCAAGGGAGTCTCAATTACCTTGGGATTAACGCTCATCTGCACGGCTTCCAATACATTCCGGCCTGCCAAATCAATGGCAACGGCCCGTTCAAAAGGCAGGGGAATATTGGCCCGCTCAGCTGCAATCAAAGCATCTACCACCCGGTCTACATTACCCCCGGCCAGGTAGTGTGCCTCCAATTGATTGGAAGTAAGCTCCAAACCTGCTTTGTGAGCCTTAATCATGGGGTTCACAATTTGCGAGGGCGGGACCCTGCGCAGCCGCATTCCAATCAAAGTAATTATGCCAATTTGCACATTGGCTGCCAGGGCGCTAA
>JAJZTU010000040.1 GCA_021848765.1 Bacillota bacterium | reverse complement strand
TGCGTTGCTTTTTGCTGCGGTGCTGCCGCCACTTTCTACTCACCCTTTACGTGTTTGAATTTGGTTTACTTGCGGGACTACCGTTTAAGCTGGATAAGTTCCTCAAGTAATGTGTCAGATACTGTGATAACCCTGGCGTTGGCCTGATAGCCCCGCTGGGTGGTGATCATGTTGGTGAATTCTTCTGTCAGGTCGACATTGGACATTTCCAGGTAACCCGATTGGATGGTACCGTAGCCGGGAGAGTTTCCTCTTCCGTAAGTTACCGTCCCTGATGATGCAGAAGTTTGGAACAAGTTACTGACTGCCTTGGTAAGCCCTTCCGGATTCTGGAAGGCAGCCAATTTAATAACATTATTAGGTTCCTGAGAAGCCGGTGGCGGTAACATGCTGGCAGTTCCTTCTTTGATAATAGGGTTATTTCCAATAAAGTCGCCGGCATCAGCCCCGGTTATAGTAATATTAGGCTTAATACCTAAACCGGTCGTATCTTTAGTATTAAAAACAAGGTGGTCGGTAGACCAGGTAACGTCAACCTTATCGGATCCTATTTTAGTATTGATCAGTTTTTTCATTGCAGCGGCAAGGGCGCTTCCGCTTGTAATGCTATTTAGCCCTGCCATTTTCATTTCATACTCAGTGAAGGTGTAAGTTGTCCCGTTATAATTAACGGAGATATCCTTTTTACTCCAGTCCATGTTATTTTCTTGTGCTGTAGAAGCTGCTCCAACGAAATCAGACAGATTCGGACCGCCAAGAGTTATTTCGGAGTACCCGGAAGCAGGTGTAAATACCAGGTGGTCAGTATCCCAAGTAACAGTTACGTTGGCATTACCAGTTCCACCGGCTTGTGCATCAATTAAAGCTTGAAGTTTACTTGCAAGGTCATTACCACTTGTAATAGCGTTAAAGGAAGCATCTGTGGTTATATTATGCCATCCGTCTCCAACGTCAACAGAAAATGTTTTTCCTGACCAATCTTTGGTAACCACAGCAGTACCTGCATTACTTAGGTTAGTGACACTTCCCATATATTTAGCAACACCTGCACCGTCTAAGGTGATGCTTGGTGTAATAGGATCCCCGGCTCCGTTAATAGCATCCGGATCAGTTATCGTCTCGAATACCAAACTACCAAAGGGGCTTTCATTATAGCTGACTTTAACCTTATTGGGACCAATAGCGGACCCGTCGATAGCAGCCTGTAGTTTGGTAGCTAAATCTTGCCAACTCGACACACTATCTAGTCCTCCATTAAGAGTAATAGGTCCTATTGTAGCATTACCGTCATTATACTCAATTGTAAGTTCATAGTCTGCACCTGACATATCAACCGGTGGTAAAGATATGCCCAGCTGCACAACGCCGTCACTATTGCCGGCTACCTTTGCCTCTACTGGAGGGGTAGCTGGCACAATAGCATCCCCAGCTAATGAACCGTTTGATGAAACAATTGGTACAGGGTTTGTTATTGCCCCCCCTACCAAGCTTGCTTCTATAACTTTGGTCGGTTGAGGTTTGACTGAGGCACCTGAAGTAAACATCAAGGGATCTCCCGAAGTGTTTGTACCGGTTATGGCTCCATTGGGGCCAACGCTAATGGTTGAAATGGGGCCGTTATACACCCTGATATCCCCCTGGCTGGACTGGACTCTCAACCCGTCGCCGTTTACCAGGTAGCCCTCATCGTCCATAAAGAAGATACCTTCCCTGGTGTAATACTCATTGTTGGCGCTATCCTTAACTACAAAGAAACCATTGCCATCAATGGCCATATCGAGGGTTCTGCCGGTGCTCTGCTTGGGGCCTTGAGAAAAGTTGTTAGAAATAGATCCCACAGACATTCCCGAACCCACCTGTGCGGGGTTGGCGCCGTCTCCGCCGGAACGGATTGTCTGACTCAAGGCATCCTGAAAGTTTACCCGACCGGCCTTAAAACCGGTGGTGTTTACGTTGGCGATGTTATTACCCACCACGTCCATACGAATTTGGTGGTTCCTCATGCCCGAAATACCGGAATATAAAGAACGAATCATTTATTTATCCTCCTTTTTGATTCCACTTCAGTCGGTCAGTGGAATTCAGCAGCTTCCTTTCGGGCCAGCTGCGCTACTTGACAATTACTGCACTGTCAATATTGGTGAAAACATGCTCTTCCATACTCTTGCCGTCTACGGCTGTAATGACTGTTCGGTTTGTAATACTGGTTACCAGGGCCATATCCCTGTATAAAATCAAGGAATCTCTGGAACCCTTGGCTGCCGCCTGTTGAACGGCCTTGTTTATTTTGTTGAAGTCCTCTTGCGATAAAGAGATGTTTCTTTCCATAAGCCTTTTTTCCGCATGGGCGGATAATTTTACTTCCTGCTGCCAGTTTAGCTCCCGGTGTAACAGCTCATCAAAGGAGACGTTATGAGGTTGGTTCGGCTGCCCCGGCTTCCTCGTCTGTGGCTGATTCGCCTTCGGAGGTGCTACCGGCCTGCTGTTGGCGGGTATTGGTGAGTAATTAGAGTAATTCTTCAGATCCATCAGTGGCCCTCCTTTCTACTGCGATCACTTGCTCCAAAGTGTAGGGCATACCGCTTACCCAGAGCTTTATGTCTTTCTCGCCCATGGTAACCCGTTCAACCGTGCCGGTAAGTGGTTCTTCCCCGTTCATCAGAGTCACTTCGCACCCCATCAAGGACGAAGCCTGGCTGAATTGTTGTAAAGAATATAACTTTTCCATATGGCTGTTCAAATTTGTAATTTGCTCCAAGGTGGTAAATGCCGCCATTTGTTCAATGAACTTACTGCTGTCCATTGGACTGCTGGGGTCCTGGTACCTTAGCTGTGCAATCATAATTTGCAGGAAGGCATCTTTGTCCAGGGTCTTGACCGGTTCCCTTTGCTTTTTATTGGAAAGGTAAAGATCGCTGTTATTGCTGTTGTTTGTTTGATTAACTTCCATACCACACCTCCTTACACCACAATATTGACCCCTGTATCCTCATTTAAGATATGACCGGTAGAGGTTGGTTCCTCTTGAACTTGGATGCCGGGGTATCCCCCTTTATACTTACCCTGTCCTTTGGTGTACCATGGCTGACTCTGGCTGAAAGAGTGTTGGTTCCCTTGCCCACTCTGCTGTCCCACAAACACCGCCGCTTCACCAAGCCGGATGTTATGTTGAGCCAAAACTTCCTTTAGCTGAGGAAAGGAAGACTCCAATGCTTCTTTTGCCATGCCGGAAGAAGTAACAAATTGGGCGGTAAGCTCCCCTTTGGACCAGGTCAATTTTACAGTAACTTCACCTAACTGTTCAGGCTTAAGCCTCATTTTTAACGTTGTCTCCCCGGCGCTTTGCTGAACCAGCATGGCCCGGATCATTTCAGTCAGTCGGACCGGTAGGTGTGTTACCGGCACCTCCCTGTTCAAAAAAGAAATGTTGTTTTGTTCCACCGGCTTGGCAGCAGAACTATGGATCGTTTCCTGAGCGTAGTGCAATTTTACCTCCGGAGAAAACCCTTCCTTTTGGGGAACAGTTTCTTTCTTAGCTGATCGATCTAAGTTTTGTTTTCCCCCGGAGAGGTCACCATTTGGTTGGTTCCCTGCATCCCCCGTTTCAACCAGTTGATCAACGGACAGAGAAGGTTTTTCCCGGGTTATTCCGGCATCAACCTGTTGTTCATCCTTTGGGTTTAGGACAGGCTGTGACGGAACCACTGACGTTCCATTTTTCCGGGGCTCTGCCTGCTGTAATTCCTGATCGTTTGGAAGATTCGGTGTTGATTCCTGTCCTAACAGCTTCTCCAGCGGCTTCTCCTTGCCTGCGGAAACTCTTGTTATTTCAACAGCACTGCCCGGTTCATCTATGTTTCCGGGAAGAGGTTGTAATTCTGAGCCTTCTTGACCGGGAATACCGGTAAAATGTCCACGCTCCTTAACGGGTGTAAAAGCGTTTCCTTCCATAGAGTCCGGGGTTGCTGTTTGTTCCACCGGCCGAATAACTGCATCAGCTTCCTGTACAAATACTCCGGGGCGAGGATTGGAATCGTAAACAACCTGTTGTGTAGCGTCTTTCACTTGAGGTGTTATCAGAAGTTGATTATTCTCCGGCAGCCCTGGAGACAGAACAGTTTTATTCAGCGGTATGTCATTATTTAGCTGTAACGGCGAATTCCCCTCAACCAATGGTTGTGACAGAACTCCTTGACCCGCTTGTTTAGATGATGTAGTCAGCTCCGCATCGTCGAATGAGGGAATACCGGTTACTCTTCCCTGTTCCAAAGTCAGGGCTTTAGACTGGATTGTGACGTTTCCCCCATTGCCGGAGGGACTGAGGTTTACCATCATTTCTAATTGCTCATGGTTCTGTGAGGCTTGTTGAGAGGTCAAGTTATTGCCGCCGAAATTGGCGAATGTCCCACCCGCAGGTGCTTCTGCTCCGGGAGAGGTTTCGGCAGTTCCTTGAATATCCGTAGGCTGGTTAACTGGAACAATGCTGCACAGGTTATAGAGAACGGGATTTGTGACGAGAATATTATTTTGAGTTAAATTATTTTGCTTGTTGAATTCATCTTCTTCTGGTCCAGCTTCGGCAGTTACGGGAAATCCCTGTTCTTTTCCGTTCAACGGTAACGTATTTGATGACGGCAACCCTTGAACGTCACTTTGAGATACCAAACCCATCATTAGTTGAAGCAGGTCGGCAAACCCTTCCCCGTTGACCTTGCTGTACCCGTCTACCTGTAAATAGCCTCCCAAATCTTCCATGACCTTACCTATCTGCACATGTTTCACCTCCTTTCAATCATTTGAAAAATTTTAATAACCTTTACGGGAGTAACCGAGGGTGGCTAGCTCGTCTATCTCTTTTTGCTCCAAATAAATTTCCAGTTCTTTATATTCTCCAAATTGTTTTTCCTTTAATTTTTCCAAAACCATGCGTTCCTGACGAGCTGCTATAGCTGTATCCTTACGAAGTCGGAATATATCCTGGGCTCGCCCCAAACTTCTATTTTGGCGGTCTATGGTTAAAAGTAAATGCTCCCGGTACATCAAAGTTTGCATTTGTTCACCGGGTTCCATAACCCTTTGGGAGTAATGCAGCGTTTCCTCTAACTTTTGTTTGGTAGTCAGCAGTACTTGTTCGCAACGGCTGCATTCCTGTTGAGCTTTCACTTGTTCCAGCAGTGCTTGCTCTTCCCTGGTTATCTTTTGCTGAAGGACCTGCTCCAGTCGGAATTGAAATTTCTTCACGACTATCTACCCCCTGCCACCAGAGCGGCCAGACTGTTTAGGGTCTCCTCGTATCTGCTGTATTCGGATGGAGATTGTTTCAGGAAGCTTAGGATCCTGTCATATTTTTCTATAGCTTCATCGATTTTGGGGTTAGACCCCTTAACATAAGCTCCGATATTAATTAAATCCTCCGACTGCCGGTAGGTAGCCAGCAAGTCTTTAATGATCCCGGCCTGAGCCTTATGTTCTTCCGAAGCAATATCCGGCATCAGACGGCTTACACTTTGCAGCACATCGATGGCTGGATAATGGTTGCGGGAAGCAAGGGTTCTGGTCAAAACGATATGACCGTCCAAAATACCGCGTACCGCGTCGGCAATGGGTTCGTTCAAGTCGTCACCGTCTACCAGAACCGTGTAAAAAGCAGTAATCGAACCCCGTTGTCCCATCCCGGAACGTTCCAATAGTTTGGGCAGTAAAGCAAAAACAGACGGGGTGTAGCCTTTGGTGGCCGGCGGTTCCCCCACCGCCAGGCCCACTTCCCGCTGGGCCATGGCAAAACGGGTAACTGAATCCATCATCAACATGACATCCAGACCCTGATCGCGAAAGTATTCAGCGACGGCGGTGGCTACAAAAGCACCTTTAAGCCTCACCAAAGCCGGCTGATCAGAAGTGGCGGCCACAATAATTGACCGGTCCATCCCTTCAGGACCCAGATCTTCCTGGAGAAATTCCAGCACCTCACGCCCCCGCTCCCCAATCAGCGCGATCACGTTTACATCGGCACTACCATGCCGGGCGATCATCCCTAAGAGGGTACTTTTTCCTACACCGCTGCCGGCAAATATGCCAATGCGTTGACCTTTGCCGCAGGTGAGCAATCCATCCATGGCTCGAACACCGGTAGGCAGTACGGTGTCGATACGCCGGCGTTTAAGGGGATTGGGAGGACGATTATCCACGGCAAATTCTTCACCCAGGCTTAAGTTCACGTCTTCCTCAAGGGGTCTCCCAAGGCCGTCCAACACTTTTCCCCACAAGTGTTTCCCCACTTTAATCGTAAGGTTACGACCGGTAGGAACCACGGCACAGCCCGGGTAAATGCCTCTCAGTTCACCCAGTGGCATTAGCAGGGAATGCTTGTCCCGGAAGCCCACCACCTCAGTCCTTACAGGTTCAAGTTCTCCCTGTACTACGATGTCGCAGACCTCTCCAATGCGGGCAATGATCCCCTGAACCTCAATCATCAGACCGATAACCCGGGTTACTTTACCAATGGGCTTGATAACTCTGGCCCTGTTTACCCTTTCTTTATAAGGAGTAAGGTTAATATCAACCTTAATCTCCATCGGTTTATTCCTCCTGGCCGTATAAAGCCTTCAATACTTCCTGCCACCGGGTATCCATGGTGGCATCCACCTGTCCCTGGTCTGTTTCGATAAGGCAGCCCCCGGGCTTAACACCGTTGTCTACCAGGATGTTTAATTCCACTTTTCCTGGTAATCCCTGAAGCAGTTGATTCTTGCCTTCCTCTACAATGTGAAGATCAGCATGATTTACATAGATATTGACTAAGGGCCTGTTCTTAACTAATTCCATACATTCTCTGGCGATTTCCATCACCGTCTGTGGTTCAACAGCAAGCTGAGTCATGACCACCCGTTCAGCAATATCCACCGCCAGGTCAACGATTTCGGGTTCCATTTTATTCAGGGTGTGCCGGTATATCTCCCGGGCCTGCTGTAAGACCTCCCTGGCTTGTTGGCGAATTCTCTCAGCTTCATCTTCAGAAGCACTGATTCCTTCCTGCCAGCCTTCCTGCTTTGCCTGCTCCTTTATTTGCCGGGCGATAAGTTCAGCCTCCGCTTTTGCCTGTTCAACGATTTGGATCGCTTCGTGCTTGGCCTTGGCAATCATTTCTTCGGCCTGGTGCTTGGCTGTCATTAGAAGTTCTTCAGGAGTGGGAGTACTGTCTTCCACGGAACTTGGCAGAGAAAGCTGCCGTAACGGCAAAACCTGATCGGCCTGATTCACCGGGGCACTTTTTATCACCTTAAACAAGTATCGCATCCTCCCCACCACGGGAAATGACGATTTCTCCGGCTTCTTCCAGACGCCTGATGACATTTACGATGCGCTGCTGGGCCTCTTCTACTTCCTTTAGTCGAACAGGTCCCATGTATTCGATTTCTTCCTTGAGCATGTCCGCAGCACGTTTGGACATGTTCTTGTAAATCCGGTTGTTCACCTCCTGGTTGGCGCCCTTCATAGCCAGTGCCAGATCTTTATTATCCACTTCACGCAGCACCTTTTGAATGGAGATATCGTGAAGCTTGACAATATCCTCAAAGATAAACATCATGCGGCGAACCTCTTCGCTGAGGTTGGGGTCGGCCCGCTCCAGTTGCTCGAAGATGGCTTTCTCGGTGGCACGGTCTACCCTGTTCAGAATATTAACCAGACACTGCACGCCGCCAACCACCGTTTCCTCGTGCTGGGCCACCGAGGCAAGTTTCTTCTCCAGAACTTTCTCCACCTCTTTGGCGACTTCCGGTGAAATTCTGTCTAAAATAGCCACCCGCCTGGCAACCTCGCTTTGTATTTGCGGGTTCAACTCGGCCAGGATAACTGCTGCCTGGTCGGGCTTCAAATAGGACAAGACAAAGGCAATGGTTTGCGGGTGTTCCTCCCTAATAAAACTCAAAATATGTCTGGGGTCGGTCTTTCTAAGGGAGCCAAAGGGCATTGACTGCATAGTGGAGCTAATCCTGTCTAATATCTCGTAGCCTTTTTCATAGCCATAGGTCTTTTCCAGCAGTTCCTTGGCATAGTTAACGCCACCGTTTAACAGATAATCCCTGGCCTGAATCAAATAGATAAATTCCTCAATGACCTGTTTTTGAATTTCATTAGGAACTTTATCCATTTCCGCAATGGATGCGGTAATTCGTTCAACCTCGTCCTCCGTGAATTCATGCTTTAAGATTTTAGAAGATATATCGGCTCCCAGGGATATAAATAATATGGCTGCTTTTTGTTCTCCGGTAAGTTTATCATAATTCACGGTTTTATCACCTTATTCCCTAAGCCATACTTTTAATACCGAGGCGACATCGTCAGGTCGATCTTCTGCCAGATCCTTTAACTGCTTTTGTTTTTCCTTGGGAGGAGGAATCTCCCACACAGGCTCTTCCTCGGTTTTAGCCGCTTCATCAACCGGTAAGCCCGGGGTTTCTATAATCTGCGGTTCTGTCTTTTTCTTGCGGCGACGGATAAAGAAAATTATAAGGGCTAACAGGAGCAGTATACCGCCCGCTGCAGCTGCAATCATCATATATAACTGTTCATTACCTGGTTGTGTTTTCTCCAAATCCTGACCCAAATCATATTGACTCCTGTCAAAGGTCATGGTGGAAACAGTTATTTGGTCACCCCGCTGCTGGTCAAAACCAATGGCTGCCGTGACAATCCGTTCAACCTGGGTTCTATCCAGATTCTTGATCGATTCATCCAACACCACGGCGGTGGAAAGTTTAAGAACTTTACCGGGGGCTTGAACCACGGATTCTACCTTCGTGCCATGCTGGTAGTTCTTAATGTCGTCAGACTTTGTATAGCTGCTCTGACCGCTGGTAACTTGTCCGGGGATACTTTGTCCCGGCATTTGCGTGGTGGATCCGGGGACCCCCCCGCCATTGCCGTCGCTTCCATTCTCTTTGGTGCTTCGTTCGCTGACTATTTGACCGGGGACTACTTCTGTGGTATTGGTTTGTTGCTGATTGAAATCCAGTTCTGCGGTCACCATGGCCACAGCCTTGTTGGGCCCCATCACTTTGGCCAGCATCGTTTGTACCCTGTTCTCCAGTTCCTTTTCAAAGGCCCGGCGAATTTGCTGCTGACGTTCTACGGCGGTTCCGGCAAAGCCACCGCTGCCTGCTCCGGCCGGATCCTTAAGAAACTCGTTTAAGACATTCCCTTCGGTGTCAATGATATGTACATTTTCGGCCTTTAGCCCTTCCACACTGCCGACAATCAAGTCATTAAGGCCTTTAACCTGTTCAGGTTTGAGTTTGGCTGCCGGTTTTAGTTTGATCACCACCGAGGCAGAGGCTATCCCTTCTTCCTCTATAAAGACACTCTTTTGCGGAATCACCAGGTGAACCCTGGCCTGGCCGACCCCTTCCACCTTGGTGATGGTGCGCCTGAGTTCTTCCTGCAGTGCCCTCTGGTAGGCGATTTGTTGTTCAAAGTCCGTTTCGCCGAACTTACTTTTATCAAACAACTCAAAGCCGTGGCCAACACCTGTTAATAATCCGTCACTGGCCAGTTTAACCCTTATCTCATCCACTTGCTCCTTGGGGACCAGAATGGTTGTTCCCTGGTTTGTTAACTGGTACGGAACTTTCTGACTTTCCAACTGGGCGACAATATCTCCGGCATCCTTGGGTTCCAAATCCCCCAGCAGTAGGGCATAACTGGGTCGGGTGAGTGTCGCCCCCAAATACACTAAACCTGCCAGAATAACTGCACTTACCAGGATAATGAGCACTTTTCTGTTTTGACTTGTTTCCTGCCACCGCTGCTTTACTTTATCCAGCAGGTCTCTGAAATTCACAATACCACCTCAAAGGGGACTATAACTGCATCCGAGATATTTCCTGATATGCTTCCACAATTTTATTTCTCACTTCGACGGCCAACTGCATAGTAAGTTTTGCCTCTTGCAGGGCGATGGTCACCTGGTGAATGTCCTGAATTTCGCCAACCAGGAACTTTTGCGTAACTTCATCGGCTTTTATTTCAGTCTGGTTAAGCTTGTCAATGGCCTTGTTCAATAACCCCCCAAAACCGGCATCTTCAGCGTATTTGATTTTAGAGACAGTTTCCGGTATTTGTAAAGGCACCGCTTGCTGTACTATTTTCATCGGTTATCCCTCCTACCCCCGAGAAATTTCCAAAGCCTTGAGGGCCATACTCTTTGCCGCATTCAGGGCTGTTACATTGGCCTCATAGGTCCGGCTGGCCGTAATCATGTCGACCATCTCATTGACGATGTTAATGTTCGGATAAGCAACGTTTCCCTGTTCATCTGCCAGCGGGTGGTCCGGTTGGTTGACAATTCTTGGGGGAGCGGGGTCTTCCACAATGGCCTGAACCTTTACTCCGGCTCCCTTAGGATCTGCCCCGTTGGCTGCCATGGTTTGGCGAAGTTGTTCTGCAAACAAGGGAACTTTTCGACGATAAACAGGACTGGTGGGGTCATTGGGCCGGCTGGCCGTGTTCATGTTGGCAATGTTGTTGGCAATTAAGTCAAGTCTGAGTCTCTCGGAAGTCATCCCCGATGCACTAATGCGAAAGGTATCAAATAATCCCATCCATCTTACCTCCTGCCACCGATTACGATCCCTAAGATATTATAACGATCAATCAACCCTTGAGCGATCACATCATATTGAATAGTGGAGGCGGCCAGGTTTACCATTTCTTCATCTACATCAACGTTGTTGCCGTCGTAGCGCATGGTAGTTTCTCTGACCTGCTTGACCTCTGGTTTAATTTCCACATTAGAAACACCGATATGCAACGAATGGGTTCCTTTAAGGGGCCCTCCGCTGCCGTTCATAGCTGCCTTTAATTGATCTTCAAAACTGACATAGGATTTCTTAAACCCTGGAGTATTAAGGTTGGCTACATTATTGGCAATCACCCTCTGCCGCAAAGCACTGGCATCCAAACCCTTTTGCATTACATTCATGATTGGGCTGTCAAAAAAAATATTCATACTATCATCCCTTGGTATTCAAATTTTTTCCTTAGGGCTAAAGTTCCACTCCCAATGTTACGATATAATAGTTAAAGAGTTGTTGGAGTAAGGTTAATATAACAATAAAGACATTTTACCACCTTTCTTTAAAATATTCTACAATTTGCAACAAAACCCTTTTTATGGTTAAACTGTAACAATGTTTTTAATTTTACTTTTTATCATTAAAAAACGTCTGTACCATACAAGCACAGACGTTTATTTCTTTGTCTTTGTTCATCAGATTTCGCATACTAAGATTTTTTGCAATACCAGTCGATATGTAATATTTCTTAGACTTTATTGTAAAATAAACTAATATTCCTACACTAACCATCGGACATAGGTCTAATTATTATAGGACTAAAGTCCTGTAATCGTCTATCGCGGGTTTCTACTGACGCCGTATAGCCATCTTGAGGATATTTATTACTTTTTTTACCATTCCTTCATCGTAATCCGGAAATGTCGGGAGGTTTATGACCCTGCTGTAAAAGACTTCCGCCCTGGGGCAGAGGGGCCCTTCAATAGTGCAAACATCCGGGTGTCCCTGCCAGAGGTAAATGGGATGCAGGTAGATGGGATAAAACTGAACATTTACCGGAATTCCTTGTAGCAAAAGTTTCTCCACAATTTCCCTGCGCCTGCTAATAAGTCCCTCATCCTTTAACAGAATCGGGAAGGAATACCACGCGGGCTCATTATGGTCAGGTGGAGATAGCAGCTCTAAACCTTGTACTTCTTTTAAGTCCTTAGAATAGGCTGCTGCGATTTTTCTCCGGCGGTCTTGCTTCGTATCTAGCTCCGAAAGCTGCTTGAGGCCAACCTCCGCCTGTATACTCGTAAGTCGGTAGTTAAAACCGATTTCCTGGGCTTCGAAGTGCCATGGCCCCTCCTCTTTTACCAATGCTTCCTTATCATACATCATCCCGGTATCCCGGAATAATTTCAGCCAGTTATAATAGTCTTCCGAATCAGTTACCACCATGCCTCCAAGTTCTGTATAAACACCCTGGGGGTAGGAAAAATCAAAAACAGTTAAAGAACTGACGGTACCGATTCTCTTTTCCTTGTATGTAGCTCCCAAAGCCTGGGAAGCATCTTCAATAATACTGATGTCCTTATTTTCCGTTAGCTTTCCCAGAGCATCCATATCACAGGGTTGACCAGTATAATGGGTAGCAATGATTGCTTTGGTATTGGACGAAATCCTCCAATGTACAGCTTCGGGATCCAGGCAGCCGGTCTGGGAATTTACATCTGTATAAATAGGCACACCGTCCAGATAACGAATGGCATGGGCTACCTCAGGGTGGGCCAACGGCGACAGGATCACTTCATCCTTATGACTGACACCGGCAGCATAGAGGGCGGCATGAAGGGCAGCTGTTCCTGAAGAAACAGCAATGGCATATTTAGCACCCAGGTAATGGGCAAAGGCCTCTTCAAATTGTTTTACTCGTTGCAAGCTGTTATTCATTAAGCAAAAACTCCTTTGTCAATTTTTCAGGTCTATTATATTACTTTTTCGTAAGAAATAGCATAAAACCGTCGGACTTACCTTGGAATTGGTAATGGGCAAATATATAATATTTACAAAAAGCTGCTGATCAGTGGTTGGAAAATAGGGGTGGACCAATGGAAGAAAAATATCTAACAACGATAAAGGAGCATTTAATAAAAAAAATTTCCCCTTATTTAATTATCGTCTACGGTTCAGGAGCCAGAGGTAAATTAAGGGAAAACAGCGATCTAGATATTGCTTTTTTAAGTGAACATAGGTTCAGTGATTATGAGCTTTTTATGTACGGTCAAGAATTAGCCAGTCTTTTAGATCGGGACGTAGACCTGGTGGATCTGGAAAAGGCCTCAACAGTCTTTCAAGCTCAGGTATTAAGTACTGGAAAGGCTATTTACTGTTCGGATCCGATTAAGAAAATGTTTTTCCATATGTTTACTTTTAAAAAATATGCAAGGCTAAATGAAGAACGAAAATATATTCTTAAAAAATTGGAAGAAAGAGGATCTCTATGATTAATGATATCGTACTCAATAAAACCCAGGTCATTAAGCGCTGCATCAACAGAATTAATGAAGAATACCGTAACAACCCGGAAAACCTACAATACTATACAAAGCAGGATTCAATTATTCTAAATTTACTAAGAGCCTGTGAAGCTTCTATTGACCTGGCCATGCATTTTGTGGCTGAGAAAAATTTAGGCCTTCCTCAGAGCAGCCGCCAGGCCTTTGAATTACTCCAGCAAAATAACATCATTGAACAGGACCTGGCTGATCGGTTAAAAGCTATGGTTGGTTTTCGAAATATTGCTGTACATGATTACCAATCTATTAATCTGGGCATCTTGCAAAAAGTTATTGAGAACCACTTACAAGATTTTGAACATTTTACCAACAGGCTAATTAAAATCAAATAATATTGCATATGAATAAATACAAAGAAAAACCAGTCCCGCTGACTGGCACGTTGAGTTATTTAACATTTTTTAAGCGAATTTATCAACCACAAGCCCAAGCATTTCTTTAAAATAGGCCACCATATTCAGTACCCTTTCCGGCGGAATCTCGCGGATCACTGAATTATCCTTTGTATTGATTAATTCAACTATGTACTCACCGCTCTTCTCGTGCAGATGAAAACGCAGCTGGGTACTGTAAGTTTCCATGGTTCTGTTCATTTTATTTACAGCCTGCTGTACCTGGTCTTTGTTAAATTCCTGCTGTTCGTCCCTGGTATCCGGCGTAATTCCTTCACTTTTGCTGACAGAGGTATCTGCAATAGAGACTTCCTGTGAGGAAATCTGCTTCCTGACTCCGGAAACTTGAGTGTAATCCTGAATACTAACCACCGCACCGATTCCTTCTATCATTTCTCATATCACTCCCTGACTATTTTTTCTTATCAATAAAATATCCGAAATTTTGCGGTTGCTTCATGGGGGCATAGGCCTGCCGGATTGTTTTACCGTCTTTTAGATTACTAAGTTTTTGTTTAACATCGCCAAAGGCATGCTTTAGGGCAGCATTGTTTTCATCATCGTGAGTGATAATTGTTTTTAGTAGTTCATTTATTTCCGCCTGCACTTCCATTAACAACGGTACCCTTGACCCGTCTGCAAAGAGTGCCGGCAACTGCCCCTTCGCCCTGTCAATTCCCCGGTCTGTCCGATCAATCTCATCCATCAAAGACTGCCTTTTACTCAAAAGCTCCGTCAATCCATCCATATCCAGTTGTTTAATTACATCAGACTGCTGAAGTGTAAGATCCAGTAATTTCTGCAGTTTGAGTTTTTTCTTGCTATAGAGTTCTGTTAATAACTGTTCCGTTGTTTTACCCTCCAACTGAAACACCCGTTTTTACCTGTTTCATGGCCTGCACCCAGACATCCCTGATCTCCTCGGCATAACCAGTAATTTCCCGGAGAATTTCTTTATCCTTTTTTAGATTGGCCTCAAGCAAACGGCGGTTCATGTAATCATACATAAGATTTAAATTTTGACCTACTTCAAATCCTGTATCCAGGGTATTCATTAGATGAACGATTATTTCCTGGGCATGGGTAATTGAATTATGGGCTAACTGAATGTTATTTTTTTCTGCCGCCCCCTGGGCCAGCTTCAAGTCCTTTACCAGCCGATTATACAACATGGTGGTCAACTCTTCCGGCCCGGCGCTCATAATGGCATTTTGCTGGTAGTTCTGATACGGGCTTTTTGCTATCATCCGCTTCCCCTCCAAATTATGGTTATTTGCCGCCGCCAAACTGCTGGGCCAACCAGGCACTCTGGCTGTTCATTTTGTTAAGAGCCGTTTCCATGGCGGTAAACTGCCGCCAGTAACGGTCTTAAATGTCGATCAGCCTATCTTCCCATTTATCAATTTCTTCATCCAACCAGCTGATCTTTTTACCTAATATGCTATTGTCAACCAGGCTGTAGCTAGAGCCAGAACCAGCTTTGTCCGTGATGGTATTCATGGTATTTGTTAAATCATCATACAAACGAACAGCCAATCCCTTATTGCTATACGTATCTGAAGAATTAGTAAATAACTCCATAACAGCTTTAGGATCTGCCGCTAAAGCTTCTTTTAGTTTGGTTTCATCAATATACAACTTACCTTTTTCAGAATAATCCATAGTTTTAATACCAATCTCAGCCAAAGTATCGTACTTAGAATCACTTACACCGGATACTACTGATGACATAGTGGTACGCATCTTACTGACAGCACCGGATAAAAAGAAATCATTTTTTAATAAACCGCTTTTGGCCTTCTCTTCCCACTTTTTCTCCTGGTCATCACTCAGCTTCTCCCGTTGCTCGTCTGTTAAGGGGAGGTAATCCCTGTAACGTTCTTCGCTGAGCTTGCTGTTGATTTTGTCAATGGTGGTGTTGTAAAGGTCAATAAAGGTTTTAATGGAGTTAAATACTGTATCGGTGTCATTTGTTACGTTGATGTTAACTGTTTCGGTGGTTGATGTGCCGGTTAAGGTAAAATTAATGCCTGCTAATGAAAACTGATTGGTGGTTTGTGTCGTTACGGTCACTCCGTTAAAAACAAATTCGGCGTTGGTGCCCCTAACCTCAGATCCCCAATCAAACCCATCCCCGGGAATACCGTTTTTATCCAGCTTCAATTTAGTAAATAATTCATCTATTTGCGTTTCGAAACCGGCCACTGCATCAAAGTCAATCTTTTTATCGGCACCGGTAGAATTAGAAAAAACAAACATACGGTTAATTGTTTTATCAAAAAAAGCAGTTACCCCGGCACTGGTTTTGTCATCACTCATCTTGGCAGTATTTATTTTTGAAATTAACGAATCAATAGTCTCGTTGTCAACGTCAATTTCTATTTCCTTACTGCCATTCACCTTAAACTTTATAATTCCCGCAGAAGTTAGAGAGAGCTGATTCTTTAAATTTGCTGCATCTTTATTAAATGCTACATCCTCTGAACTGTTCAATTTAGCGGTGCCGGCTAAAGAGGTCACTTTCAGCGTATAGTTTCCCGCCACCGCTAAGGAGGTGGCGGCGGCTTTGGCAATACTCTCATTGGAGGAGGAAGCTTTCTTGACCAAATAATTTCCCTGCAGTTTCATGTTAAAAACATTATCCCGCAGAGAACGAAGTGCATTATTGATGTCCCGGTAATCATTCCGCTGCCACTCGGCAATCTGCCTGGTTTGTTTGATTTTATCGACCCGCAGCCGCTGTGCCTTCATCAGGTCGGCCACAATTGTGTCTATATCCATTCCTGAGGCTAAACCGCCAATACGCAGGTTTGAAGACATGGTTCTCCCACCTTTCAAATGTTCCTACAGTATATTTTCGGTTGACAGACATGATTCTTGAGTAGATTTGTGCTACATTAAAGATAGGATATGAAAAAATTGGGTACCTTTTAGAGGGAGGGTAATTTTGTGCAACAGACCAAGGATCAATTAAACATTTTTTTTGAACAAGGGTTACCGGGTTTTGAAAGTCTAAGAAATTTTCTTGTCTCCAGGCCCTTTGATAACAGTCCCTTTTATTATTTGCAATCTGCAGAGGTAGACCATATCTGTTTTCTTTTATTAAATCCCTTTGAAATTACCCAATCCTATGAGTTTGACCTGCCTGTTCCGGTACAGGAAATGCTGGAAATTAAAGCCACATCTGATATCGCCGTTTTTAACATCGTGAATGCGCAAAAGGATTTGGCCAACGCCACTGTCAACCTGCAGGCCCCGGTTGTTATTAATGTTAATAAATCTAAAGGCATGCAGGTTGTTTTGAATGATCCATCTTTAAGTATTCGGGAACCTCTAAAAAACCTGCTTCAGGGAAAGGTGGGCCGGGGATGCTGATACTTTCCAGAAAAAAGAATGAAACAATTCATATCGGAGACAATATTGTAATTACTGTACTGG